>NZ_JBALMG010000037.1:148002-176221 GCF_036963225.1 Bacillus sp. JJ783
ACTCTGTATACGTTTTCTTCTATATTCTAAAAAACAGGGTAAATTACCCCGTTTTTTTACAACCACAACCGCCTCCGGTACCACAACCACCGCCACAGCCACCCGCATCAAAAAACGGATTTCCTGTTGGGACTTTAACGGAAGATGACACTTCAGAACCTATTGCTACACTAACTTCATCTAATAACTTTTGTAAAGCAGTTTCTGCTCTTTTAAAGGCTGCAACCTTATCATGCATATCTACAGAACGCTTTAATTCCCTCATTTTCGTTGAAACGAAAGTATAATCAGGATGATATTTACCAAAACGTTGCACTTCTTCGTATCGCTCTTTCATCACTGTAAATTGCTGAATTAGCGTCTGGACCTCTATATCTTCTTGTAAATCCTTATAATACTTACGATAATCTTCTGCTATATCTGAACAGATAATCGCTTTTGCAAGCTGCTCTGCCTTATCTAAAATCAATACGCTTTCCAGCGTCGCTACAATCATGAGAGACACCTCCGAGTATTCATCATAACACATTTGGAACAGAACTACTAATTGAAGTGTCTCACCTAAAAGAAAGATATGATACTAACTACTTTTCATACCATCCCCTTGCACTCTTATACACTAATATGCTCCGCAATATTGTATTTAAGAACATCCCATTTCCCGCTATTCTCTTTCACGTAGCTAATACATGCGTTTTTTAACGGCGTTTTAAATGTAATTTCATCTGGTGCAATTGCGTGTAAAATAGCTTTTATTGCATGTGAATGCGCAACAATGATAATACGTTTATCTCCATGTGCTACTGCAACCTCTTGTAAAGCCGTAAAACAGCGCTCTACAATTTCTTTATCCTGCTCCATTCCTTCTACATTACCTTCTGCAATTAACTCTCTAACGGCCGCAACTGGTTTCCCAGAAGCTTCCCCAAAATTACGTTCCATAAATCGCTCATCTAATAAAATAGATGGTAATCCAATAGCCCCAGCAATTTCCTTAGCTGTTTCTTGCGCTCTAATTAACGGACTACTTATAATTATATCCCACGATTCCGCTTGCAAGGCAACTGCACTTTGACTCGCTTGCTTCTTCCCAACCTCGTTAAGCGGAATATCTTCGCGCCCTTGAATAATCTCTTGAAAGTTCCAATCAGTTTGTCCATGTCGTACTAAACAAATTTCCGTCATGCTGCAACTCCTTTTTTAAATAATGCGATTCTATTGTAACAAAAGTTTTGCATAACGGACATAGTTTTCCCTTCCAATTACGTCGTATTTTGCTGCTTCATATACTGGAACATATCAATCATAATTGAAGCAACCGCCAATTGATTTTGAAATTTTTCCACTTTATCTGGTATCGTTTTTTTGAAATGCTGCATGGCAGCTAACTCAAAAGCTTCTTTTTCTTCTGGGTTACGCGTCAATTTCCGATACCAGTATGGCTGTTCCCGAATATAGCGAGCTAAATCCTCATCAGCTTTTATAAACTCCATAAGCTCTGCTCTCATCCTCTTTCCCCCTAATCCTTTTGAAAGAAAAAAGGATTATTTTCAGAAGTACTTTGTTCTGGCTGCGCACGGTTCCCTTGAAATTGTTGGATAACTTGTTGGACGCTACCAATCGCACTCGTTACATTTGCTAAATGATGTTGCATTTGCTCTACGTCTAACTTTTTAAAGAAAGAAAGCATTTGCCCCATCACATCAGCAGTTTTTTCCTCTTCTGTTCGACTTTCTTTTTCTTCTTTATTTTCTTTTACCGAAGAAAAAGCAGGTGCTCCATCAGGTCTATACGCTGTCCATATTTGATCTTCTTCACCAAGTAAGTACCATTCTTCATAAAATTGCTGCCAAGTTTTTTGACCACTTCTAACCTCATGAACCATTTTAGGGTGATGGTTTACAAACTCTTTAAACTGTTGAACCGATGGATGTAACGGCCCTTTTGTTGTTGGCATAATCCTCACCTCTTCATGTATATCTACTATATTGTAAGAAAAAAAAGGCACATGGTTCGCCTATTTTCAGACGATTCATGCACCTTTTTATCTCCCTATTTGTGGACAGTAAGACTCCCACTGATTAAAGTTTCATTTTATTTTCGGATAAAGTTTTGAGTATAAAATTTATCATATACCCCAACACCTAATCCAGTAAATTGTTCATTTAATACATTCTTTCTGTGACCCTCACTATTTAACCAACCTTGTACCGCCGCAATTCCATCACTATGTTGCGCCGCTATATTCTCACCAGCAAGTTGAAAAGCCACTTGCCCACGTTGCAAACGATCTCCTAACGTACCAAAAGTAGGTGAATCGTGTGAAAAATAATTATTATCCTTCATATCTTTACTATGGCCAAATGCAACATCTGCAGTTTGTTGGTCCCATGTTAACAACGGTAATTGATGACGACTTCGAATAACATTTGTTAAATCGAGAATTTGTTGCATATTTCCATTTTCTACTTGTTTCATTTTTTCTGGCGTCAGCGGCTGTTCCGCTATTAATTCACCTGAATAAACGAGTTGATATGGTCTTTGTCGTAATAACGTTTCATCATCCATATAACGAAGACCAACAAGCTCATGTGTAAAGTGATCAAAATATAATTGTGCCCACCCATCTTCTACAGGTACTAGCGGTTGTTCCATTACTTCCGTATCAGATAACTCAAATTGATAACTATTCTTTCCTCTTTTTAATGAAATCTCATGTGAAAGTGGATTCTTTTTATATACCTCTTCATACTTTTCATTTATATAATAGGGAGCCACCTTAACTTGCTCACCAGCAACATACGCCGTTACAACTTTACGTTCAGCAACTCCAAATTGAACATACTGAGCTAAATCTTGGTTATACACCCACCATTCATATCCATAAGCAGACGGCTCTATTCGAGACGGTTCGCCCCACTTCGCTAATAAATTCTCAGAGTCCCCACCAATCATACTTAAAACAGTATCTGTGGATTCTTCATTTACTTGCTTCTTCTTTTTCACAATTTTATTTTCTTGCTTAGAGTGAGATGGGGTTAATATATATTGTGATACGAGTAACTTCCCGTATAAATCAACAGCTAAAATTAAAAATGTAATCATTACGATACGCAATAATTTCTTCAAACGATATACCTCCTGAACAAAGCATAAAATCGAGATATACACAAATCCTTTTCTTTCCTTTTTTGTGTGTACCGTACTCTTTTCACTATATCATATTTTCACGAAAAAAGTCTGGAATATCCCTTTTCTCGCAATATGAATTGCACTTTCTTATTATTCATACTATTATAAAAATAATGCACTAACATTAAAAGAAGGAGGTATTCTATGCAATTTACAAATACAAACTTTAATGATGCAGTCGTTGATTTAACTCTTTTAACTGAGATTATGGAAAACAACCATTTTGTACTTGCTGGACAATGGGATTACGAACGCGTTACATATGATTATAAATTTGAAATATTAAAGGATATTTATTATTTACGTGTACAAGGATTTGCTGTTGAAGGTGACATCGGCGGCAGACACGCTCAAGTAAAACTATTGCCACCCTTATTAGGAAAACATTATTATCCTCATGGCATTGAATATGGAGACGATGAGATTTTCCCAACGAATGTACTTCAAAAAAGCGAACAACTCCTACAAAATATTGAAAAAGAGTTAAAAGAATTTCAAATTATTGAATAACAAAAAAACTAGCGCATTAATACGATGCGCTAGTTTTTATTTCGTCTGCAAATAAGGAGGTAACTCTTGCAGCTGCTCTTTATCCTTTTCACGTTCTCTACGTGCCCAATTAAAGAACACATAACCGATAATCGTACCGTACACTATTTCCTGGACAATTTTCATAATGATACCACCTGTTTGCTGGTCTTGTACTACCGGCATCCAATGTAAAAATTCTGGTCCAGTTATATTTAAATCTGATAAAGTACCCGCCGGTACACAGAGTTCCATTGCCTTCATCCAAGCGGCCGGATCTGTATATGTTGCAAATAATGGTGCAGTCGCAAAAATTATTAACGCACAAGCTGGCGTTAATAACATACCATTAGCAAACATGTAACCAAGCTTCTTAATATCACTTAAAGTTTGATATTCTGGCAGCGGATTTAACATCGGCCACCACATCATCATTGCTGCAAAAAACAATATAGCAAGGCAAATAGGATGCGCTATTTGACTTTGTTTTACTGCATCAAAAACAATTGGCAAATGATAAAAGGAAAACAGGCCATTAAATACAAACAACGCAATAAGCGGCTTAGCAAAAAACTTTATCACAATTTGAACGAACTTAAAAGAAGTAATATAACGATATAACCAAACAGGTATACCAAGCAGTAATAACGGAGGCACCGCAATATACATTACTGCCATCTCAAACATATGTGCACTAAATATAATATGACCAATTAAATCAATAGGTCCTCCCTTTACAAAATACAAAAGAACAATCCCAGTCGTAAAATAAAAAATTTGCTTCTTACTTACCTTCGTCGCATTTTCAAATCGCGTTCTATATGGTCCAATAATTAAAAAATAACTAATAAGAATCGAGATCATAAATAATAAAAAAATCGGACTCCATAAAGCTTGAAAACCAAATACCCATAAGTTTTCCATTTCCACACCTACCTTTTCAAAATCCTTATATTTCATATAAAAAGAGGGCTATGATAAATCAGAGCCCCCTACTATCACTGTTTAAATCCACACAATTGTCATAAAGGCTAATATTGTTAATAAACCAATTAACAATCCAGAGTACAAGAAGAAACTCGCCGCTTCATGCCCTTTATGACTCATATGCATGAAATAATATAACTGAAATATAACTTGAACGACTGCTAACAATAATATAAATGGAACCGCAAAAATCGGGCTAAATGTTTTCGGATATGCCACCGCTGCAAATGCAACTAATGTTAAAAAAATCATTAGTGAAAATGTAATAACTTGGTGCTTCATTTCCTCTGCACTTTTTCTCTTCCGATAAACAAGATCCACCTTAGGATTATTCGTTTGCTTAACCGCCATTGTTTATCCCACCATTCCCATCAAATATACTACAGTGAAAATAAACACCCAAACTACGTCAATAAAGTGCCAATAAATTGATGCAACATAAAACTTTGGTGCGTTATATAAATTTAAACCTCTCTTCGCGTTTCTAAAGATTAATGTTAAAATCCAACATAATCCAAACAACACGTGGAGCCCGTGTGTACCAACAAGAGCATAAAATGCAGAACCAAATGCACTACTTCTCATAGTATGCTTAAATTCATGCGTATAATGATAAAACTCATATATTTCAAACCCCAAAAATCCTAAGCCAAGCAACACTGTTACAAGTAACCAAAGTTGCATTTTCTTAAAGTTGAAATTTTTCATATGATACATTGCGTATACACTCGTTAAACTACTCGTTAACAAAAGCATCGTCATAATGAAAACGAGCGGCATTTGAAACATCTCTTGAGATGTTGGTCCACCATTTGTAGAGTTCTTTAATGCTAAATATGTGCCAAATAAGGAAGCGAACAACACTGTTTCGCCTCCAAGAAATAACCAAAAACCAACAAACTTATTTTTTCCCTCAAGGGTTGCTTTTTCAGGCTCTGCTGGAAATGTTTCATTCGTTAATTTCTCATCTACATGCATTACGCCTTGCCCCCCTTATCATCTAAATCTTCCTTATGAATATGATATCCATGATCATCAATTACTGAACGAAGGAACATTGTACCAAATGTAATGATTAAACCGATAATTGCTACTAATAACCAAAATTTATCTTTGCCACCCTGCATATACATCGCACCAAAAGCAGCTATAAATAAACCTAGAGAAATAATAAATGGTGAAAATGAAGAATTTGGCATATGAATATCACCGACCGGTTCCGCTGCCGTCATCTCTTTATTACCCTCACGTTTTTCAATCCAAAACGGATCTAATCCGCGAACAAATGGTAACTGTTTGAAATTATATTCCGGTGTAGGTGCTGGCATTGTCCACTCTAACGTACGCGCATCCCATGGATCACGACCAGCCTTCTCTTTTGATACCGTTGTTTTTATTACATTGAATAAAAGAACAATCGTTCCAAGAGCCATAAACACTGCCCCAATAGAACTAATCATATTCCCCATTTCCAATCCTTGCCCCTCTAGATATGTGTAGTAACGACGCGGCATACCGATTAGACCCAGGAAATGCTGAATAAAGAACGTTAAATGGAAACCGATAAAGAATAACCAAAATGTTATCTTTCCTAACGTTTCATTTAATACTTTATTAAACATAAGTGGCCAATAATAATGCGCACCTGCAAGTAAACCAAATACAACACCGCCAACAATTACATAATGAAAGTGTGCTACTACGAAATAATTATCATGAAACTGATAATCAGCTGGTGCAGAAGCAAGCATAACGCCTGTAACTCCACCCATAACGAAGGATGGAATAAAAGCTACCGCCCACATCATTGGTGTTGTAAACCTAATACTTCCACCCCACATTGTAAAGAGCCAGTTAAATATTTTAATACCCGTCGGAACTGCAATCGCCATTGTTGCAACTGAGAAGATAGCATTTGCAACAGGCCCAAGACCAACAGTGAACATATGATGCGCCCATACCATAAATCCTAAAAACCCTATTAATACTGTCGCGAACACCATCGAGGAATAACCGAATAATCGTTTTTTCGAAAATGTGGCGAAGATTTCTGAGAATATTCCGAAAGCTGGGAGTATAAGAATGTATACTTCCGGATGACCGAAGATCCAGAATAAATGCTCCCATATAATCGTGTTCCCACCTAGTGCCGGATTAAAGAAACTTGTGCCAAATAAACGATCTAACATTAAAAGTCCTAATCCTACAGTTAATGGTGGAAATGCAAATAAAATAAGTGAAGATGTTACAAATGTTGTCCATGTAAACATCGGCATGCGCATGTAAGTCATCCCTGGCGCGCGCATATTAATAATTGTAACAAGGAAGTTAATACCTCCAATTAATGTACCAATACCTGATATTTGCAAGCCGAGTACATAAAAATCAACACCATGTCCTTTAGAGGCTAAAGCTAAAGATGCATACGATGTCCACCCTGCATCAGGCGCTCCTCCTAAAAACCAACTTAAATTTAAAAATAATCCACCAAAGAAAAATAACCAAAATCCGAGCGAATTCAAAAACGGGAACGCCACATCACGTGCTCCAATTTGAAGTGGTACAGCGGCGTTCATAAATGCAAACACGAGTGGCATAGCTGCGAGGAAAATCATTGTTGTACCGTGCATCGTTAATACTTGATTATAAGCATCCCCAACAAGAAAAGCATTGTTAGGAATCGCTAACTGCAGGCGAATAAATAGTGCTTCTATTCCACCTATTACAAAAAACAATCCACCTGCAATTAAATAGAGAATGGCAATCTTTTTATGGTCTACTGTCGTTAAATAATCCCATATGACAGCACCCATCCCCTGTTTTTTTGCTACAGAACTCACGTTTTCAACCTCCCCTTCGCAAATGATCCCTCTTTACTTTTCAATCTTTAACGTTTGTAAATATGCATTTAATGCATTAATTTGATCATCCGTTAAGTTGCCATATTTACCAGTCATTTTATTACCTGGTTTCATATTTTCAGGATCTTTGAGCCATTTTTTTAAGTTCTCTTCATTATTTTCGGCAATACCAGCAACCATATCGCGATCTGCAAAGTTTGCTAAGTTCGGTGCGATACGAGCAGAAGGTGGTCTACTATCATTTGATCCAACTGCATGACAACCAATACAGCTTTTATTAAATATTTCTTGACCTTCTTGCGCCTGTGTAGAAGCTACTTCTTTTTTCCCATCAATCTTCTTCATGTCAGCAAGCCATTTTTTGTACTCGCTTTCATCCAGAGCTTTCACTTTGAACTGCATTAAAGAATGTGATGGGCCACAAAATTCTGTGCAAAAACCATTATAAGTGCCCGATTTATCTGCCTTTAACCACATTTTGTTTACATTATCTGTATTTGTATCCATTTTCCCAGCTAAAGATGGAACCCAAAACGAATGTTTAATATCGGCACCCTTCAAATTCAAATACACTTTCTTACCTGTGGGGATAACTAAATCTTGAGAAGTTACTATTTTTTCTGATTTATAAGAAAATTCCCACCAATAAAGATTCGCTGTTACATCAACAACGATAGTATCTTTATCAATATTCTTTTTCTCCATCGCACTTACATCAGCAAGCTTGAATGTATATGTAACAGTCGGAACAGCCAAGATTAACAAAAGAATAATCGGAATAACTGTCCATATAATTTCTAGTTTGTGATTTCCTTCAACTTGCTCTGGAATATAATCTTCCTCACCCTTTTTTTGTCGGAAACGCACAATTACATATAAGAAAATAATAGTAACTACAAGTACTACTCCTACCATGATTGCACTCGCTAGCAAGAGCAAATCATATTGCATTTTTGCTACTTCCCCTTGCGGAATTAAAGTAGACTGAAAAGCTTTACCGCATCCCCCTAACAGTAAAGCCAGCAGTGAAACGAACGAAAGCAGTCGCCACTGTTTCTTCATACAAACAACCCCCACTTTCTTTGTGAATTAGATTGTACTTTATAGTTAAGTAAAGTAAATCTCAACGTAAAGAAATCCAATTATGTCGTTGTCTTAGAAGAATGTAACTACAATCATTGACACAAATAAGATTGTTAAGTAATTCAGGGAATAAACAAACATTTTTACGGACCACTTGATGTCATCTTGCTTACGGAAGCCATAAAACCCTAATGCGATCCATCCGATGTTAAGCAATGTTGCAATTACCATGAATGTTATTCCAAGCCCACTCATATAAAATGGTAGTGGTAATAAACATACTGTCCAAATCATAATCTGACGTTTCGTAATATCAAATCCCTGTACAACAGGAAGCATTGGGATTCCTGCATTTCGATATTCATCAACACGCTTCATCGCTAATGCGAGGAAATGTGGGATTTGCCAAATAAACATAATTAAAAATAACATCCAAGCAATTGGATGATTTAAAGACGGATCAATTGCCGCCCATCCAATTAAAGGTGGAACTGCTCCTGATATACTACCTACAACAGTATTTAACGTATATTTTCTCTTCGTCCATAACGTATATAAAACAACATACGTGAAGGCACCAATAAATGAGATTAACACTGCCATCGGTGTAGTAAGTAATAAAAATGCAAAGCCAAGAAGTAAAATTACAAGTCCAAATGCAAGTGCAAAGCCAGGTTTATATTTACCTGTTACCGTTGGACGGTTTTTTGTTCTTTCCATTAATGGATCGATATCTCGGTCAATGTAGTTATTTAAACAACATACCCCAGCCATAATTAACGCAGAACCAACGATTGTGAAAAATAGCTTATCTAGATTGTCCATAACACTCAATCCATTAAAATGTAAAGCCAACCAAAATCCTGTAAATACAGTAAGTGTATTTGAGTTTACAATCCCCATTTTAACGAGCGCTGATAAATCTTGTAACCGAGTTGTTTCCGGTACACTTGAAACAGCTGACTCATCATGCAGCTCACTTGTTGCATGGTTCATCACTTTAACCCCCTCTTAAACCTATCATCTTTCTAAGCACATATTTCATGTGAAATATTTCGCTTCTATACAGCAATATTATTACAGTAGAAATATTGTTAACCCATTCTACTACTAATCTACGCCCATACTCCAATATATTAAATCACATTTCCCGAACATTTTGTGAAGAAAACATGAACTTTTTGTGTCGAACATTAAAAAACTTTATTCCAATTTATCCTTATCATAACATGATGTTATCTTCTATAATAAACTATTTTGTCATATTTAGCATATATTCTCCCCATTTCTTTTCAAAACAGCCTAAATTTCACCTAAAATATGTATTTAAAATCCCATTTTGTTCTTTATACTACGACGTTGTCCTCGCCCTCCATTTCTTTGCTATTTTATTATTTTTTATATATCATAGGACTGTAGCACGTTTTATTCTATACATAATGGAATGAAAATATTTCGCAATAACTTCATAGCAGAAAGATGGTGAAAGAGATTGCAACGCTTTATTAAATGGTTAGCAGTCATTACAAGTCTCGATTTATTAGTAGTTTTACTAGGAGGCGCTTTAGTTACAAAAACAGGTTCAGGCCAAGGATGCGGCAAATCATGGCCACTTTGTAACGGTGAATGGTTTCCATCTAATTTATCAATGGAAACTATTATTGAGCTAAGTCACCGCTTAACATCGGGATCAGCAGGAATCCTTGTTACTCTTCTTTGTATCTTGTCCTGGAAATATTATAAACATGTGCGCGAAACAAAAACGTTAGCAATTTTATCCTTCGTATTTTTAGTTGCACAAGCATTAATGGGGGCGGCAGCAGTTGTTTGGGGACAAATGCCTGCAGTATTAGCTATTCACTTCGGTATTTCCTTAATTTCATTTGCTTCTGTCATCTTGTTAACGTGTCTTATTTTTGAAATTGATCAGAAATTTGATGCACGTTCACTTATTATGGACAAAAAAATGAAATTTCATATTTATGGTGTAACAATTTACAGTTATATT
Organism: Bacillus sp. JJ783; assembly: GCF_036963225.1. NCBI lineage: Bacteria > Bacillati > Bacillota > Bacilli > Caryophanales > Bacillaceae > Bacillus > Bacillus sp. JJ783. The sequence goes on from NZ_JBALMG010000037.1 coordinate 158,662, forward strand.
GTTGTCTACACAGGAGCTTTAGTACGTCACGAACGAGCTACCTTAGCCTGTCCAGACTTCCCTTTATGTAGTAAAAACAGACCTATGCCAACTCAACTACATGAGTGGGTCCAAATGGGGCATAGAGTTGCAGCGATGTTAATATTCGTTTGGATACTTTACGCGATGTTTATAGCTATTCGTCATTACAAGCAGCAGCGTGTAGTATACTGGGGATGGATTATTTCATTTATCCTTGTTACACTTCAAGCTATAGTAGGGATTTTAGTCGTATTTACAAATGCTAGTTTAGCAATGGCATTATTACATTCGCTCTTCATTTCTTGCCTGTTTGCTGTACTATGCTATTTAGTTATGTTAGGTACAAGAAGTACATTCAATGCAAAAGAAGCTGAATCAACTTCTAAGCAAACAAAATAAAGTAAAACTTTAATACCTTGCCAATTCGGCAAGGTATTATTTACACACAAAAAAGAGCTGCTTTCGCACAGCTCTTTTTCTTTATTTTAATGATCTAATTCAATGAGTAAATCTCCCGTTTGAATTGCATCCCCATCATTTACATATACTTTTTTCACTTTACCACTAAATGGCGCTTGAACCGTCGTTTCCATTTTCATCGCTTCTGTAATTGCCATGGAATCACCTTTTTTCACTTCATCGCCTTCTTTTACAACTACTTTAATAACAGTTCCCGGCATCGTTGCGCTAATATGATTTGGATTTTCACGATTCCCCTTCACACGCTGTGCAACAGTTGCTTTCACGCTTTCATCTTTCACTACGATTTCACGCGGTTGTCCATTAAATTCCAAGTAAAGTACACGATTTCCATCTGGCTGCGGTTCTCCAATGGAAACTAGTTTAACCATCAATGTTTTACCTTGTTCGATTTCTACATCAATTTCTTCACCAAGTCTCATTCCATAGAAGAAAGTAGGTGTATCAAGCACAGATACATTTCCATAAAGCCCAACAACTTTTTCGTAGTCCATAAACACTTTTGGATACAATGCATATGCGACTACATCAAAAATTGTCACTTCGCGTCCAAGTTTGTGGAATAACTCTTCTTTTAAAGCGTCAAAATCTACTGGCTCTAATAATTCACCTGGTCTTACTGTCAATGGCTCTTTCCCTTTTAAAATAATATTTTGTAATTCTTTCGGAAAACCACCATATGGTTGACCTAAATCTCCAGAGAACATTTCAACAACAGATCCTGGGAAGTCCATAGAATCTCCACGCTCTAAAATATCTTGTTCTGTCAGATGATTTTGAACCATAAATAATGCCATATCACCGACAACTTTAGATGATGGTGTTACTTTTACAATATCTCCAAACATATCATTAACACGACGATACATCACTTTAACTTCATCAAAGCGATCTCCTAAACCAACCGCCTTCGCTTGTTGTTGAAGATTACTATATTGTCCACCTGGCATTTCGTGCATATATACCTCTGTGTGAGGAGCGTTCATACCACTTTCAAATGGAGCATAATATTTACGTACATCTTCCCAATAATGAGATAGTTTTTCTAATGAGTCTATATTAACATCTGGTTGTCTTTCGTTTCCGCCTAACGCATAGTATAGTGTATTCGCACTCGGTTGTGACGTTTGACCAGCCATAGAACTCACCGCTACATCGACAATATCAACGCCTGCTTCAATCGCCTTCGTATACGTTAAAATACCATTTCCGCTCGTATCATGTGTATGCAGGTGAATTGGAATCGACACCGTCTCTTTTAGTGCTGAAACTAAATCATATGCTGCGTTTGGCTTTAATAAGCCCGCCATATCTTTAATTCCTAAAATATGAGCTCCTGATGCTTCCAACTCTTTTGCTAAATTTTTATAATAATTTAAATCATATTTACTGCGTAAAGGATCATGAATGTCTCCTGTGTAACACATTGTTGCTTCTGCAATTTTACCAGTATCTCGTACAGCATCAATTGCAACTCTCATACCTTCTACCCAGTTTAAGCTATCAAAAATACGGAACACATCAATTCCAGCTTGCGCAGAACATTCTACAAATTTTTGAATTAAATTATCTGGATAGTTTTTGTATCCAACTGCGTTTGAAGAACGAAGTAACATTTGGAATAAAACATTCGGCATTTTTTCACGAAGATCTAGTAATCTTTCCCACGGATCTTCTTTTAAGAAGCGATACGCAACATCAAACGTTGCACCGCCCCACATTTCCGCTGAGAATAAGTTTGGTAACATTCTCGCTGTCGGTTCTGCAATTTGATGTAAATCTTTTGTACGAATACGTGTTGCAAGTAAAGATTGATGCCCATCACGGAATGTTGTATCCGTTAAAAGTACACGTTTTTGATCTTGAACCCACTTTACTAATCCATCTGCTCCACGTTCATCTAAAATTTGTTTCGTTCCGTTTTGAATCGTTTCTGAATGTTTCACACTTGGTATACGAGCATCTGAGAAAATTGGCTTCTCTTGTTTCCCTACTCCTGGGAAACCATTTACTGTTACTGTACCAATATAATTTAACATTTTCGTTCCACGGTCTTTACGTTTCGGGAACAGGAATAGTTCAGGTGACGCGTCAATAAATGAAGTATCATATTCTCCTGATAAGAAGTTTCTATGTTTCACTACATTCTCTAAGAATGGAATATTTGTTTTAATACCACGAATACGGAATTCTTTTAAGTTACGTTCCATTTTTGCAGCAGCTTGTTCGAAAGTAAGCGCCCAAGTTGTAACTTTTACAAGTAAAGAGTCATAGTACGGTGTAATAACTGCACCTTGGAAACTATTACCTGTGTCAAGACGCACACCAAAACCACCGCCTGATCGATACGCCATAATCTTCCCTGTATCAGGCATAAAGTTATTAAGTGGGTCTTCTGTCGTTACACGAGATTGAATTGCATAACCATGCACAATAATCTCTTCTTGTTTCGGCACACTTACCATCTTGCTATGTAAAGCATGTCCATCTGCAATTAAAATTTGTGATTGAACAATATCGATTCCTGTAATCATTTCTGTAATTGTATGTTCTACTTGAACACGTGGGTTTACTTCAATAAAGTAAAATTCATCATCTTTCACTAGGAATTCAACTGTTCCAGCATTTAAATAATTTACATTTTTCGTTAACTTTACTGCAGCATCACAAATACGCTGGCGCAAATCATCTGAAAGCGACACGCTCGGTGCAATTTCAACTACTTTTTGATGGCGTCGTTGTACAGAGCAATCACGCTCATATAAATGTACAACATTACCTTCTTCATCTGCTAAAATTTGTACTTCTATATGTTTAGGTTTTTCAACGAATTTTTCAACGTACACTTCATCATTACCAAAGGCTGCTTTTGCTTCTGATTTCGCGCGATTATACGATTCTCTTAATTCTTCACTAGCACGTACAATACGCATACCGCGACCGCCGCCACCAAGGGATGCTTTAATAATAATCGGGTAATCATACTTTTCAGCAAATTCTTTAACTTCTTCTATTGAATCTACTGGACCATCACTACCAGGAATAATTGGAATTTGTGCTAGCTGCGCTTGTGTTCTTGCTTTAACTTTATCTCCAAACATGTCTAAATGCTTACTTTTTGGACCGATAAAGATAATCCCTTCTTCTTCACAACGTTTTGCAAATTGAATATTTTCTGACAAGAAACCATATCCAGGGTGGATTGCATCTACATGATTACTTTTCGCAATCTCAATAATGCCTTCAATATCTAGATAAGCATCAATTGGCTTTTTCCCTTCCCCAACTAAATAGGACTCATCGGCTTTATAGCGATGATAAGAACCGCTATCCTCTTTAGAATAGATCGCAACTGTGTTTAATCCAAGTTCTGAACATGCTCGGAACACACGAATTGCTATCTCTCCACGGTTAGCTACCAATACTTTTTGAATACGTTGCAGCTTTGTCATGATTTTCCCCCTCTATTTTCTTACCACTCTAGAGATAAAATACATACACACTCTAAAGAGCGTGAAGTTCTTCACTTTCTACATTATATTATACTTAGAAAGCTTCACTTTATTTTTATCCATCATACCTTATTTTTCAACAAATGATAAGTTTTCTGATCAATTTGTTTCACAAAAATAGTATAGCATACCTCTTCCTTTTCTAACAACAATATTGTATATCACATTCATTTAAATGTAATATACTTTTTATTTTAAAAGAATCAATATTGTATCACATTTGAAACCTAACAAAATAAAAAACACATTGAACTCTAGAGCTCAATGTGTTTTTTATTTTACAACAACAAGATGCGGTCCACCTTGTTCTATTTCGTTAGTCAATTCATTTTGTTGTTTCTCTTGTCGTTTTACATAACTAGCAATATTTAACAGTATACCCATTGCAAGTAAATTAGCCAATAAAGAACTACCACCATAACTTACAAATGGTAATGGTACCCCTGTAAGCGGTATTAACCCAGACATACCACCGACATTAATAAAAGTTTGAACTCCAAACAAACTTGCAATTCCGATGGCTATTAAACTTCCAAATGGATCTTTACACTTTTGTGCAATCCTGAATGAACGAATGATAATGAGTAGCAAGCAAATTAAAATAACAGCTACACCAATAAAACCTAGCTCTTCAGATATAATCGCCATAATAAAGTCTGTTTGCGGTTCTGGTAAGTATCCATATTTTTGCACACTGTTCCCTAAGCCTCTGCCATTTAGTCCTCCTGAAGCAATTCCAATAAATGAATTTATTAATTGAAATCCATCCTTTTGGGGATCGCTAAATGGATCAAGAAAAACTGAAAACCGAGCTTTTTGGTACGGACTTAATGCATAATTCCCAAGAAAATATAGTGCCGGAATCCACACTATAGAGGTTAAAACAATTCGTTTAATCCATAAGTTAATCCGGACTCCCGAACAAAGAAACATAATTCCTACCGTTCCCGCAATTAACATATCGGTACCTAAGTCATTTTGAAGTAAAATTAATCCCATCGCTCCACCGACAACAGCTAGAGGAGGAATTATCCCTTGTACAAAAGCTGTTTGCGTTTCTTGTTTCTTAGCAAAAAAGTTTGCTAACGTAATAATAACCGTTATTTTCACAAACTCAGCTGGTTGTATACCTAATATCCATCCTTTTGCGCCATTTACGTCCTTACCGAAAATCAAGGCTGCTAATAATAGACCAATACTCCCTATTCCCATTGCGATCAAAACTATTCGCTTTCTCCACAACTTATAAGGAATAGCAACGATAATCGCTAACATTATCGTTCCAATAGCTAAAGCAATTAATTGTTTTTTAAAAAAGTAATTTGCTGGCCAGTTATGCCTCGAAATCGCAACAATGGAACTAGAACTATATACCATTATAACTCCCAACACACATAAGATAACAAGAGGAAGTAATAATGAATAATCCATCGATTTCCATACTTTTTTCATTTCATTTCCTCTTTCTGTTTCAATTTAATTATTGTTGTATTCCATATGTATATAGGTTCTTCCTTCTTTATTATACAAATAAAAAGCCCAAACTATTTCAGTTTGAGCCCCCCTATTTGAACCCGTTATTGTTGTTTGTTTGTAAATGCTTCATGAAGTGCAGATAACTCACGTTCGAGCTCTCCTAACATTGCTTTCCCTTGTTCTTCTGCAATAAGACCAAGGCGAACCGCAAAATCGACCTCGCGGGATAGTCCAAACATTTGTGTGTCTAACACTTCTTCATATAATGGACATTGCGGCATTGTAAGATTGTCCATTTGCACCTTAATAAGTCTTAAGATTTTCTCCGCATCCGCTTGTAGAAGGGCTAGTGCCTTTTCCTGATGATTTGATACTGTCTCAGACGCCAAATTGATTCCCTCCGTTTCCGTCCTACTCTCACCTATCTATTAATATTAGCGATAGTTTTAATAAATTGCAATAGAAACATTTTTTGTGACAACAGTGTCTAATACTATTATACTGAAAAGTGGGAGTATAACACAAATGGGGGAACAACAATGAGCGAAATTTTATTTATTAATGGAAAAGTACGTTTTCCAATCACTATTGATCCAACTGTTTGGATTTTTGATGATCGAAAAGTAGATTTGACAACTTACTTTGATGAAACTAGAGAAGAATCAACCGAATTAGAAACATACTTAAAACATACTTCAGAGCATTGGGATCGCGAAATCCGTGATGGTGCTGCCTTCCCGCCAATACAACAAAGTGTAAAGAAATATAAAAAAGAACAGCTTATTAACGGGACATTTGGCATACCACTTCATCCATTTCTTAAAAATGCTGAAATTTTAGAAGATGCTACTCAAGTCGAAATTGAAACCACAGACAATTCAATTACACTTCCGTTAGAAACAGCGCATAAAGCTATTCTCGGTTTTTCAAAAGAAGGTAAACCATTACGAGAAGACGGGCCTGTTCATCTATATTTCCATGATGGATCTAATAGACAAAATCCGATTCGTAACATCCGTAAATTTACAATCATTTAAATTGTATAATTAAAAGGAAAAAAAGGAGTGAGCTTAGGCTCACTCCTTTTTATAATAAATCCGCTGCTAGTTGTGCTAAATTAGAACGCTCTCCTTTAACAAACTTTACATGACCACTAATACGTTGTTCTTTAAACTTCTCTACAACGTATGTTAAACCATTATTATATTCATCTAAATACGGGTGATCAATTTGCTGAGGATCCCCCATTAATACAATCTTACTTTTTTCGCCTACCCTTGTTAATATCGTCTTCACTTCATGCTTCGTTAAATTTTGTGCCTCGTCAATAATAATAAACTGGTCTGGAATACTTCTCCCGCGTATATAGGTAAGCGCTTCTACTTCAATCGAACCCATTCCAGCTAAAATAGCATCTAGCTCCCCAGGCTTTTTCGTATTGAATAAATACTCTAGATTATCAAAAATCGGCTGCATCCACGGTCTTAATTTTTCCTCTTTCTCTCCTGGTAAATAGCCTATATCTTTTCCTACCGGTACAATTGGTCTCGCGACAAGTAGTTTTTTATATAACCCTAAATCTTCCGTTTGCATTAGTCCCGAAGCTAATGCAAGTAACGTTTTTCCTGTACCGGCTTTCCCTGTTAACGTTACAAGTGGAATATCTTCCCGAAGTAGCAATTCTAATCCCATAATTTGCTGCACGTTTCGTGGGCGTATCCCCCACACTTGCTCATTGTGAAAAATAAGTTTTTTTACCTTCTTACCTAAATGATCCACAATCCCAAGTGCAGAACTAGAACCCCCTAGTGCATCTTTCATTACAACAAACTGATTTGGATAAAAAGGATGATTTGCGATTTCAGATAAAGGTAGTTCACCTTTTTCATAAAAATAATCTAACTGTTCCTTTGATATATACCCTTCTAAAAATCCTGAATATATATTTTCCACTTCGATTACTCGGTCACTTAAATAATCTTCGGCCTGCAATCCGATCGCATCAGCTTTTACCCTTACGAGTACATCTTTACTTACTAAAATAACTGATTTCCCGTCCTCTTTTTCTTGTTCTTCTAAAGAGAGATTTTTCGCTACCGCTAAAATTCGATTATCATTTGTTTTTTCTACAAAAATATCTTGCAGTTGAACAAATGAGCGATGATTTAATTCAATACGAAATGTACCGCCGTTTTCTAACGGAATACTTTCATGCAGCTTTCCTATTTCGCGAAATTTGTCGATTAACTTAGATACATAGCGAGCATTTCGTCCTACTTCATCCATATAACGTTTTTTCGAATCAACCTCTTCTAATACAACTGCTGGAATCACTACTTCATTTGTTGCAAATGAAAAAATAGATAAAGGATCCTGCAAAAGTACATTCGTATCTAACACATAAATTTTATCCAACCTGTTACCCCCTGACTCCACTTTTAAATTTGTAGAACAAGGGTTTCATCCATAAAATATGGACGAACCATTGTTATAATTATATGTACCGTAAAAACGAGGTAGAATCGAAATTCATAGAAATTAAACCTTTTCTTTATTTTTTATTCATTTCTATTCAATATATTACTTTTTATTATAATTTTTCACATTAAATCACAATACTCACTTATAAAAGTTTATGAACGATGTTCCTATTCATCTTCTTTATAATTCTTTCATTCCTACTAATACTTGATTATCAAGCTTTTTAGCAGCTCGAAGATCATATGTTTTTTCATATGTTGGTTCAGTAGCAAGTTTCGCACCATAAAACATAACATCACGAACTTCTTGTACATTCACTTCTACTACCGTTAATTTTAGAGGAATCCCTTCCATTCTATCTGTTAAAATTTCACTTTCACCACTTATGGAAAATACGGATTCATTCGCCATTATAGTCAATACAACCCCTGCACTATGCCGTATATTCCCCACAATACGTGAGCGTTGATCTACCGCAAATCGAATACTAGTTTCACTCACTGCATATACCCAAGAAATAGCACTTACGTTAGGAATTTGTTTTTCGAAATCTGTTGTTGCTATCATAACGATACACTCTTTACGCAAAGATTGTACTAAATCACCTGTCAATGTAGGCTCAACTACATTCGCCATATTTCCACCTCCAAATATTATTTATATATCCTTATCATAACCTATTTTTAGAATTGCGAAAATATTATTTTTTCCCGCTATTATTCAAAAACATTATACTTCCATGATATACTTATACTGATAGAATTCGTATTGAGGTGACGAAATGAGAGTCAAATGTATGATTTGTGATAAAAAAGATATGTTAGATGACGAAAATCCTATGGCAAAAAAACTGCGTAATCGCCCTATTCATACATATATGTGCATGGAATGTACGGAACGAATTGCAGAGCGTACTATGGAACGCCATGCGAGTGGTAATTTCCGATTATATCGTGATAAAAAAGTAGAAGACGATTGGTAAACCGGAAATAAGTCCTTAATCATATAGATAAGGACTTATTTGTATTTTTCTGGTTCACGATTCATCTGATCCAAAAAACAATCAATGGCTTCTACCGGAAATCTTGCACACCTTATTTCTCCATCAATTTCATATGTAATCAAATACATTTCCTCGTTCTTTTCAACTTCTACATTTTGTAATTTATGCTCTTCATATATCATATTTTGAAATAATACATACGTTTCTTGTGCAGCGCTATCATCTGGACGTGCTTCCGCAACCGTTTTAATTGTTAACCAATTATATAATGCATCTTGTACTGAGCGCATGAAAGCCCCTCCTTTTTTCACCCTGTTTTTTGTTGTTTAGCTTGACGTAAACGCAGTCTATAAATTCCAAGTACAATTGCCGCTACAACGAGCCCCTCTCCAACGGGTAAAAAAACTGCAAAAAAAGTTAATACCGTGCATCCAATTGCTAAAGATGTATATATCACTATATTTTTTAGTACCGATAGCTTCCTTGCAAATCCTAAATTATATACAAGTGCACTTAATAAAATTATTGTTCCATAAAGCAACCACATCCCTAACTCTGGATTTTCATCAACTTTGCAAAGTTTCGCGAAAAATGACATTCTTTCTAACACTATCTTTCACCTCTTCTCATGAAACAAATTCTCTTTATGTACTTAATACAAGAGTAACTCGCAAAAAAAATACTGTCTACAAAAAAGAGTAAATATTCTAAAAAAATAAACATAAAACAAAAAAACAGCTACCTTTATAAAAGGTAGCTGTTCTATTATTTTATGCTTCAACAGATTTCTTTTTCTTAGCAGCTCTTTCGCGCTCACTCTTATCAAGAATCTTTTTACGTAGACGAATTGATTCTGGAGTTACTTCACAGAACTCGTCATCGTTTAAGTACTCTAATGACTCTTCTAAAGTCATTAAGCGTGGTTTTTTCATTGTTGAAGTTTGATCTTTCGTCGCAGAACGAATGTTAGTTTGTTGTTTCATTTTTACAACGTTAACTGTTAAATCATTCTCACGTGTATGTTCTCCAACGATCATACCAGCATATACTTCTGTACCTGGTTCAACGAAGATTACACCGCGATCTTCAACTTGCATAATACCGTATTGTGATGCTTTTCCTGCTTCAAGTGAAACTAGAACACCTTGACGACGTCCACCCACTTGTCCAGCATGTACTGGTTGGTAGCAATCAAATGTGTGGTTTAAAATACCGTAACCACGAGTTAATGTTAGGAATTCTGTTGTGTAACCAATTAAACCACGTGCTGGAACCATGAAAGTAAGGCGAACTTGACCGTTTCCGTTATTCACCATATCTAACATTTCACCTTTACGTGCACCCATTGATTCCATAATAGAACCAGTGTATTCTTCAGGCACATCGATTTGTACGCGTTCTACAGGCTCACTTCTTACGCCATCGACATCTTTAATAATTACTTCAGGCTTAGATACTTGTAGTTCATAACCTTCACGACGCATGTTTTCAATTAAGATAGATAAATGTAATTCCCCGCGTCCAGATACGATCCATGCATCAGGAGAATCTGTATTATCTACACGTAAACTTACATCTGTTTCTAATTGTGAACGAAGACGTTCTTCAATTTTACGAGATGTAATGAATTTACCTTCACGACCTGCAAATGGGCTGTTATTTACAAGGAATGTCATTTGTAGTGTTGGCTCATCAATACGTAATAATGGTAAAGCCTCTTCATGCTCAACCGGACATACCGTTTCACCTACGTTAATGTCTTCCATACCTGAAACAGCTACTAAATCTCCAGCTTTTGCTTCTTCAATTTCTTGACGTTTTAATCCAATGTAACCAAATAATTTAGTTACACGGAATTGTTTTACACTTCCGTCAACTTTCATTAATGCAACTTGTTGTCCTACTTTCATTGTACCACGGAATACGCGTCCAACCCCGATACGACCAACATAGTCATTGTAATCAAGAAGTGCTACTTGGAATTGAAGTGGCTCTTCGCTGTTATCGACTGGTGCTGGAATATGTTCAATAATTGTGTCAAACAATGATTTCATATTCTCTTCTTGATTTGCTGGATTTGAATCTAAGCTTGCTGTTCCGTTCATTGCTGATGCAAATACAACTGGGAACTCTAATTGATCTTCGTTTGCACCAAGTTCGATGAATAAGTCAACTACTTCATCAACTACTTCATCAGGGCGAGCGAAGTCACGGTCAATTTTGTTTACAACAACGATTGGAGTTAAGTTTTGCTCAAGAGCTTTCTTTAAAACAAATCGTGTTTGTGGCATACAACCTTCATATGCATCAACAACAAGTAGAACACCATCAACCATTTTCATGATACGTTCTACTTCTCCACCGAAGTCAGCGTGACCAGGTGTATCTAAAATGTTAATTCTTTTATCTTCATAGTGAATCGCAGTATTCTTCGCTAAAATTGTAATACCACGTTCTCTTTCTAGATCATTTGAGTCCATTGCGCGTTCTTCAATATGTTCATTCGCACGGAACGTCCCCGCTTGACGTAATAACTGGTCAACAAGTGTTGTTTTACCATGGTCAACGTGGGCAATAATTGCTATATTTCGTAAATCTTGTCGTTTTTTCAACATGTCCAACTCCTAATGTCTTTTTAATCCTTCTCTATTATAAGAGCGAAGGGGATACAATGGCAATCAAAATAAAATCAAGAATGAAAATATAGTTGTATTCTTACTTTTGTGAAAGTAAAATGAGATTGGAGGGTGAAGAAATGGAACACATTCAATATCGCTTTTTATTAACAGCAATTATCGGCGTTATCTTCTTAATTGGTATCGGCATTATGATTGCTGAAAATAGTCCCATCGGCATTATTATTTGCATTATCGGCACATTTGTTACAGTCGGATACGGTTTTGTAACAAAAAGAAAAATGCGTAAATCGCAATAACATTAAAAAGTAAGAAGCTTCTTTATGCCTCTTACTTTTTTTTATTATTGCGATACAAATGGTAATAATTCTTCGTATACTCCTGGTTTTGCAACTAACACACTGCTTTTCTCTACAATAGAAAGAGGTGTTCCCAAGAACGTTGTCACTTTACCGCCAACTTCTTCTACAATAATCTGTCCCCCGCCAAAGTCCCATGGCGATAAGCGCGGTGTTACATATGCATCTAATCTTCCCGTTGCAACATATACCATTTCTAACGCTGCACAACCATATGACCTCGTACCTCTCGCCTTCTTAACGAGCATCATCATTTTTTCCATATTAAGCAATGGATTATCAGTAAGCCATATCGCATTCAAAGCTATAATTCCATGCTCTACCGTTCCTTTTTCCAACATGGGAATAGCTAAATCATTGCAAAAAGCCCCTTCTCCCTTTACCGCATGATATAGTTCGTCATGAACTGGATCATAAATAAGACCAATCTTTCCGATACCGTTCTCATAAATCCCGATTGAGATTGCGAAATTCCTTTTTTGATGAACAAAGTTCATCGTGCCGTCAATTGGATCAATTAACCAAACAACCCCATTAGAAGAAGTAACCTCATCTCCGTAGCCTTCTTCTCCTAAAATATTATGAGCCGGGAATGTTTCTTTAATTTTCCCAATTAAAAACTGCTCCGTTTCTCGGTCCATGTTTGTTACTAGATCAGCTGCATTTGACTTTGTTTCTATAATAAGTGTTTTTTTCAGTGACGCCATTAAATGTTCTCCCGCTTCTCGAATCCACTGTTTCGCGTGTGTATCGATGTCTTTCCATACTTCTTGCATGTTTAAACACTCCGATCTATACTGTTCACAGAAAAAACGAACCCTTTATAAGGTTCGCACCAACTAATTATTTATACATATACTATTATTACGCTTCTAAACGGATCATTTCAAGTCTTAACACTTCTAATTTTTGTACGCACTCTTCTTTTTTCTGGTTGTCGTTATCCATCATCGCATCATATAAAGTTGCTAATTCATAATCTAGCTCCAAACGTAGCACCGGAATTCTCTTTTCAGCATCTGTTCTCTTTAACGCATTAATCACCTGTCTCATTTTTTTGCCTCCTCCCAATATTCGTCTGCCCTCGGACTAGAATTGATTCAATTTTCTGATTTTTTGTTTTATACTATACTATGTTGGATAAATCATCTATGCAACAAAATTATATTTTTTTATTTAAATTTTTTTGTGCTGTTTTTTTTATGAATAGTACAAGCTATGCTAAAATTAAAACAAAATAGGAGTTGGAGGAACAATCATGACACTACAAACATTCACATCAACTGATTTTGAAGTCTTTACTGTTGATGGTCTTGAAGAACGAATGAGCGCAATTAAAACGAATATTCATCCTAAGCTAGAAGCTTTAGGGGAACAGTTTGCAGAATATTTATCACAACAAACTGATGAAAACTTTTTCTACCATGTAGCAAAACATGCACGCCGCAAAGTCAATCCACCAAACGATACTTGGGTTGCTTTTTCAACAAATAAACGTGGATATAAAATGTTACCACACTTCCAAATTGGTTTATGGGGTACTCATGCCTTCATATACTTTGGTTTAATCTATGAGTGTCCACAAAAAGTGGAGACGGCTCACGCCTTCTTAGAACATTTAAATGATTTAAAAACAAATATTCCAAATGACTTCGTTTGGTCCATTGACCATACTAAACCAGGTGTAAAATTACATGAAATGCTTGAATCGGAAGACTTACAAAAGATGATTGAACGTTTAGCTACTGTGAAAAAAGCAGAATTATTAGTCGGTATTCATATATCGCCAGAGGAGTTTTCAGCAATGACCAACGAACAATTCCTTGCTAAGATTGAATCTACGATGCAATCACTCCTTCCTTTATATGCGATTTCTAATCGATAAATCGATAGTAGAAAACGGACAATTTATATTGTCCGTTTTTAGTTGTTATCACATTATAGCACTTTGTATTTTATTTTTCAAAATATTTTTACATTTTAACAATCTTTTTTTCCGCTACTTCCTTTGCTTTTTGAATCGTACGATATATAGAATATCCACTTACTTCTTGAAATTCTTTATCAATTTTTTTCTCCGCTGCCTTCGATGGCACAATCTCTTTAAAACGACGATATAATTCCATCAAATCTTCTCTCAAAACTCCTTTTTCATATACCTTTTCAATCGCTTCATAAAACTTTACAACTGCTACCATTTCTTCATTTGACCAATCGTAATCAAGTGGATATTGATATTCCATTTTTGCACCTCATTCAGTATTCTTTCTTTTTCCATTATGCTACCTTTAAGAAAATCTTTTATTCTTCACTATAGCCACTCTGCATTATACACCATTTATCCATTTCAATGGAATTGTCTTCCTCTTTACGGTATTTAAAATATAACTATTAAACATACTCACCTTGAAAATGAGATTTTTCTATACATCTATAATTATTGGTGATATAATGCTTTTGTTTTATAGAGAATAAAGTGAGACTACCATCCCCAAAAAGGCTTTTGCGAATGGCAGAAAAACAAGTCAAGTTCTAAAAGTTTGTCATCTTAATTTCCTTTTAGAATGAGATGAAATCATATAAAACAAACTCTAATAAATATTACAAAGAAGAAGGGGTGTATAGATTGTCCCAATACGAAACACCATTGTTTACCGCTTTAGTTGAGCACAGTAAGCGAAATCCAGTTCAATTCCATATTCCTGGTCATAAAAAAGGACAGGGCATGGATCCTACATTTCGCGAATTTATTGGGCATAATGCATTAGCAATTGATTTAATTAATATTGCGCCGCTCGATGATTTACATCATCCAAAAGGTATGATTAAAGAAGCACAGGATTTAGCAGCCGCTGCTTTCGGTGCAGATCATACGTTCTTTTCTATTCAAGGTACAAGTGGTGCAATTATGACAATGGTGATGAGCGTGTGCGGTCCTGGGGATAAAATCCTCGTACCACGGAATGTGCATAAATCAGTAATGTCAGCTATTATTTTCTCAGGTGCAAAACCAATTTTCATGCATCCTGAGATTGATCCGAAGCTCGGTATTTCACATGGGATCACAATTCAATCTGTCAAAAAGGCTCTTGAAGAGCACTCAGATGCGAAAGGCTTACTTGTTATAAATCCAACATATTTTGGGTTTGCTGCAGATTTAGAGCAGATTGTAGAATTAGCTCATTCTTACGATATTCCTGTACTTGTTGATGAGGCTCACGGTGTTCATATCCATTTTCATGATGAACTGCCGATGTCAGCTATGCAAGCTGGTGCAGATATGGCAGCAACAAGTGTTCACAAATTAGGAGGGTCTTTAACCCAAAGTTCTATTCTTAATGTAAAAGAGGGGCTTGTTAACGTAAAACATGTTCAATCCATTATTAGCATGCTTACGACTACATCAACTTCTTACATTTTGTTAGCATCCCTTGATGTTGCTAGAAAACGTCTTGCTACAGAAGGAACAGCTCTCATAGAACAAACAATACAATTAGCTGAACATGTTCGTGATGCTATTAATGCTATTGAGCCTCTTTATTGTCCTGGAAAAGAAATGCTAGGAACAGATGCTACTTTTAACTATGATCCTACAAAGATAATTGTATCTGTAAAAGATTTAGGTATTACAGGCCATCAGGCTGAAGTATGGCTTAGAGAACATTACAACATTGAAGTAGAACTCTCTGATTTATATAACATACTTTGTCTTATCACATTTGGAGATACAGAAAGTGAAACAGATACACTTATTACAGCATTACAAGATTTAGCAGCAACATACAGAAATAGAGCAGATAAAGGTGTTCAGGTACAAGTAGAAATACCAGAAATACCTGTGCTAGCACTTTCTCCTAGAGATGCTTTTTATTCAGAAACAGAAGTCATTCCATTTGAAAACGCAGCAGGTCGTATTATAGCTGATTTTGTTATGGTTTATCCGCCAGGGATTCCAATCTTTACTCCGGGGGAAATTATTACACAAGATAACTTAGAGTATATTCGTAAAAATTTAGAAGCTGGGTTACCTGTACAAGGTCCCGAAGATATGACATTACAAACATTACGTGTTATTAAAGAGTACAAGCCTATCAGTTGATAGGCTTTTCTTTCACCTTTTTTCTCTTTTTTTCATACGATACTAAAGAATTTGACATTCCCACCCCTAATAGGGCCAGCTGACTAACGTCAGTGGGATTCTTGCTATGAAAGGCGAAGTCCATTTCTGGTATCGCTGACGCGCTAGATTGCGGTGTGCCATCACCACTCTCACAACAGACCGTATAGGTTCGTGAGCTACGGTACTAACCGTACAGATTCGTGTTCAAGTGTTTTAGCGCTTTGTTCTTGACGACACATATCATGCTTGAATTCGGCTATCGAACTCCATATGATATCTTTTATTCAAGGAACACATTGGCGTTTTAAAGACTTGTACTTGTCTATAGTTAACGTATACCAAAATATAAATGTTTTTCTATGAAAAAGCGATACTTTCATCCTATGCTTAAAGGCGGATTAAAGTCCAATATGGGATTTCCCGTATCGCGAAATCTGTAACGTATAGGTGGGGATACCATTATGATTGTGATAGGCCGTTCTATTGTACACCCTTATATCACAAATGAATATGAGCCATTTGCAGCTGAAAAACAACAGATTTTATCCATAATGGCTGGAAATCAAGAAGTTCATTCCTTCCGAACAGCCGATGAACTCAGCTTTGATCTTAATTTACGAGTTAATATTATTACTTCCGCGCTAGAACTTTTTCAAAGTGGCTTTCAGTTTCGTACATTTCAACAATCTTTTTGCAACCCTCAGTTTTGGGAAAGAACATCACTTGGCGGATTTCAACTACTCCCAAACGTACCATCCTCTATTGCCATCCAAGATATTTTTAAAAACGGAAAACTATATGGAACTGAATGTGCCACCGCAATGATTATCATTTTTTACAAAGCATTACTATCATTATATGAGGAAAAAACTTTCAACCGTCTATTCGCAAACCTCTTACTTTATACATGGGACTACGATCGCGACTTAAAGCTCATAACAAAAACGAGTGGCGATATCGTTCCAGGTGACCTCGTTTACTTTAAAAACCCACAAGTTAATCCAGCTACGATTGAGTGGCAAGGAGAAAATACAATCTATCTAGGAAACTTCTTTTTTTACGGACATGGCGTAGGCGTAAAAACGAAAGAGGAAATTATTTATTCATTGAATGAACGAAGGATTCCTTATGCTTTTATTTCAGCTTATTTAACCGATTTTATTACTCGTATTGATAGCCGTATGATGAGTCAATATGCCGCTCCTAACACGCCACAAACATCAATAGGATTTATTCCTATTAGAGATGATGCAATCGTTGCAACAGTCGGACATACAACTACAATCTATTAAAAAAACGCCTACATGTGTAGGCGTTTTTTCTTAATTATTAAGCTTTTGTATGTTCTGTATGGTCACATTCACAATTAGAACCACATTTTCCATAAAGTACTGTCGTTTTCTCATCTTCAAAATGTCCGATTGTTCCTTCACAAACTTGGCATACGATTGTTCCCATTTTCATTTCCCCCT
>NZ_JBALMG010000037.1:176466-176652 GCF_036963225.1 Bacillus sp. JJ783
CATTTCCCCCTAAGTTTATGGTCCTAAAAACTTTTAGTTGTCCATTTCCTATCAATTATTGGGCTTTTGTATGTTCTGTGTGCTCACATCCGCAAGATCCACATTTCCCGTAAAGTACCGTTACTTTCTCATCCTCGAAGTGTGCAATTGTACCTTCACAATCTTGACATACGATTGTTCCCATTT
>NZ_JBALMG010000037.1:176705-209621 GCF_036963225.1 Bacillus sp. JJ783
CATTTCCCCCTAAGTTTATAATCCCAAAAACTTTTGTAACCGCTTAACTTTCTGTCTTTATTTTAATATGTTATACTTTTTACGTCAATAGGTTTTTAGTATAACACATTAAATATTTTAAAATTAAATTAGTATGCGATATTAACACAAAAAAACAGCCATATTTCATACCTACGACTGTTTCTTGTTAATTATTCTTCATACTCCGCATGCAAAGAAGTAGACGGAACAAGAAATTTAAAAAACTGAGCTAATTCCTCCGCCTCCTCTTCCGATCCTAACTTAAAAGTTTCTTGTATATATGGAACATTTTCTACATCATCTCGCCCAAGCAAAGTAGATCTCCCTGTTTGCATACAAACAATAAGTGGCTTTCCAAAAAACATATTTGTATAAATAACTCCAAAATCATAACGTGTATCATGCGTCATAAATCCTAAAAATCGTACCTTCACACTTTCATGCTCATCATACAATTTTTCAAACATGAGTTTCCACCTTTCTAAACAACACTTCCTATTCATAACATATTAAACAAAAAAAGTAATACTCCTTTTAATTGTCAAAAAATTCAGTAGGATGTAGAATGATATTATTCTACTAAACTAGGGGGAAATTTGTATGCAACACGCCTTTATCACACTTGTACCTAAATCTAATCAACAATCTGTTTCAATAGAAGATGTAAAACACCTTTTTCATAACTATAAAACCGTTACTTCCAAGACTGGTGATCAAATTAATTATGCTTATACAAATACAGCTTTTCCTTATGAAATATTAGATACATCAGCAACAACATTAAAACTCCAATCAAGTCACGATCGATATGATTCTATTTATGTGGGGATTGGAATAGAAAAGGAACAATCTTTCATTCAGGTTTCTTTACCTACTACAGCAACATTTGGTGATAAAGGAAAAGCAAATGAATTTAGCCGTTTTCTAGCGAAGAAATTAGAAGGAGAGTTACAACTATTTAATGGAAGAACAATGTATTTCTATAAACGTTAATTTAAAAAATAGAGAATAGAATTAAAAAGAGTATACAATTCGAACACGTAAGTAATAAAGCCTGCTTCCTTACGTGTAATAGAAAACATGCAATTACATATGCTAAATAAAGAAATACGAAAAAGAGAATTACTTTATAATGAAACTTATCACCATTCGATAATGTTAATACAATGGAAAAACCACTCCATAATAAAAAATGATAAAATATAACATGTAATATTTTCATGGAACCTTCTCCTTTGACATGCTCTATTTTATTAATATATGGGATTAAGTTTGAATCAATTACATATTATACAACGGCATATATTCTAACGATTCATTTAAAGTATTATATATTCATTCGACAAGTACATATAAAGACCTTGCAAGTCATTTTATGAAAATAAAAATAACCCATCTCTTTAAATAAGAGATGGGTTATTTACATTACTTAAATTATTTTACAATGTGAATTGGCATTCCAAGAGCAACTTCAGCTGCTTCCATTGTGATTTCACCTAATGTTGGGTGAGCATGGATTGTTTGAGCAATATCTTCAGCTGTCATTCCAGCTTCGATAGCTAAACCAATCTCAGAGATAATATCAGAAGCACCTGCACCTGCAACTTGTGCACCTACAAGAAGACCATCTTCTTTACGTGTTACAAGTTGTAAGAAACCGTCAGTGCTGTTTAATGATAACGCACGACCGTTTGCAGCGAATGGGAACTTAGATACAGCTACTGTCATTCCTGCTTCTTCCGCTTGTTTCTTAGTGTAACCAACAGATGCTAATTCTGGATCAGTGAAGCATACTGCAGGAATTCCGATGTAATCGATTGCTGATGCATGGCCACTAATTACTTCAACAGCTACTTTACCTTCGTAAGAAGCTTTGTGAGCTAATGGTGGTCCAGGAACGATATCACCGATTGCATAGATGTTTGGTACGTTTGTACGGCATTGCTCATCGATTTCGATGATACCGCGGTCAGTCATTTTAACTCCAACTTGCTCAAGACCGATTTCTTGAGTGTTTGGACGACGACCTACAGTTACTAATACGTAATCTGCTTCTACAGTTTGGATTTCACCTTTAACTTCAAAGCTAACTTTTACGCCAGTTTCTGTTTCTTCAACGCCTTTAGCCATAGCTTTTGTATGGATATTTACGTTACCTTTTTTCTGTAGAGCACGTTTAACAACAGAGCTCATAGCTTTTTCGAAACCAGCTAAGATTTCGTCGCCAGCTTCTACTACAGTAACTTCTGTACCGAAGTTAGCATATGCAGTACCTAATTCCATACCGATGTAACCGCCGCCGATTACAACAAGTTTTTTAGGAATTTCAGGTAAGCTTAAAGCGCCTGTAGAGTTGATAACACGTTTAGAGTATTTGAATCCAGGAATTTCGATTGGTGTAGAACCAGTTGCAAGAACAGCATTTTTAAACGTATAAGTTTGTGCTGCATCTTCAGTCATTACGCGTAATGTGTTAGCATCTACGAAGTAAGCTTCACCGCGAATGATTTCAACTTTGTTACCTTTAAGAAGGCCTTCAACACCGCCAGTTAATTTCTTAACTACGCCGTTTTTCCATTCTTGAACTTTTGTAAAGTCAACTTTTACGTTCTCTGCAGTGATACCCATGTCATCAGAATGCATTGCATTCTCATAACGATGACCTGCATTGATTAACGCTTTTGAAGGAATACATCCAACGTTTAAGCATACGCCACCAAGGTTAGCTTTTTCAATGATTGCTACCTTTTGACCTAATTGTGCTGCACGAATTGCCGCAACGTATCCACCAGGACCTGCACCAACAACGACTGTATCTAATTCAATTGGGAAATCTCCTACTACCATTGTTATTACGCCTCCATTACTAATAATTGTGGGTCATTCAATAGACGTTTAATTTGGTTTAATGCTTTTTGAGCAGTTGCGCCGTCAATTAAACGATGGTCAAAGCTTAGAGATAATGCTAATACTGGAGCTGCAACGATTTCACCGTTCTTCACAACTGGTTTCTCAGCGATACGGCCGATACCAAGGATTGCTACTTCTGGGTGATTGATAACTGGAGTGAACCATTGTCCACCTGCAGAACCAATGTTTGTAATTGTGCAAGAAGCACCTTTCATTTCAGTTGGAGCTAAACGACCGTCACGTGCTTTACCAGCAAGTTCATTGATCTCGTTAGAAATAGTAAAGATAGATTTACGATCTGTATCTTTAACAACTGGTACTAATAGACCTTTGTCTGTATCAGCTGCGATACCGATGTTGAAGTAATGTTTATGAACGATTTCTTGAGAAGCATCGTCTAAAGCAGTATTCAACATTGGGAATTCACGTAATGCAGATGTTAAAGCTTTTACAACGTATGGAAGGTAAGTTAATTTAATACCTTTGTCAGCTGCAACAGCTTTGAACTTCTTACGGTGAGCAACAAGTTCTGTTACATCTACTTCGTCCATTAATGTTACGTGAGGAGCTGTATGCTTAGAGTTAACCATTGCTTTCGCAATCGCTTTACGGATACCACTCATTTTCTCACGAGTTTCTGGATATTCACCAGCTGGGATTGGTTGTGCTTTTGGTGCTTCTTCTTTCGCTGCTGCTGCTGGAGTAGCTTCTACTGCTGCTGGAGCCTCAGTTGCTGCTACAGTTTGTCCACCATTTGCAAATGCATCGATGTCAGTTTTCACAACACGGCCGTTCTTACCAGAACCAGCTACTTTATGAATATCTACACCTTTTTCACGAGCATATTTACGAACAGATGGCATAGCGATTACACGCTCATTTACTACTTCTGCAGTTGCTGCTGGAGTAGCTTCCGCTGCTGGAGCTTCTACTGCTGCTTCTTCAGCTTTTGGAGCTTCATCATGATCGTCACCTTTAAATTTAAGGTTTTCGTATCCAGGAGCATCAAATTTAATTAATGTATCTCCTACAATTGCAACTGTTCCTTCTTCTACAAGTACTTCAAGTACTTTACCTTTAACAGGAGAAGGGATTTCTACTACTGCTTTATCATTTTGTACTTCAAGAAGTACATCGTCTTCATTTACTTCATCGCCTGGTTTAATAAACCATTTTACGATTTCACCTTCGTGGATACCTTCACCGATATCTGGTAGTTTAAATTCAAATGCCACGGAATTCAGCCCCCTGATTCATTTCATTATTATGGAATATGTACAAAAGAAACCAGCATGTGCTGATTTCTTTTGCACATGAAAAACTAAAAATTAGAAGTTCATTACTTTGTTAACAGCTTCAACAATATCTTTATGGTTTGGTAACCATACGCTCTCAGCTTGAGAGAATGGGAATACTGTATCAGCAGCTGCAACACGAACAACTGGAGCTTCTAAGTTTAAGATTGCACGGTCGTTAATTTCCGCTACAACGTTAGCTGCAATACCAGCTTGTTTTTGAGCTTCTTGAACTACAACTACGCGACCTGTTTTTTCAACAGAAGCAATGATTGTTTCGATATCTAATGGTTGAACTGTACGTAAGTCAACAACCTCTAAAGAGATACCTTCTTTTTCAAGTTCTTCAGCAGCTTTTAATGCAGCATGAACCATAGCACCATAAGCGATAACAGATACATCTGTACCTTCACGTTTGATATCAGCTTTACCTAAATCAATTGTGTAATCGCCTTCTGGTACATCTTGACGGAATGAACGGTACAATTTCATATGCTCTAAGTAGATAACTGGATCGTTGTCACGAATCGCAGAGATTAAAAGACCTTTTGCATCGTATGGAGTAGATGGAATAACAACTTTTAGACCAGGTTGTTGAGCCACTAATCCTTCTAAGCTATCAGCATGTAGTTCTGGAGTATGAACGCCACCACCGAATGGAGAACGAATTGTTACTGGAGCAGTCCAACGTCCACCAGAACGGTAACGCATACGAGCTAATTGACCAGAAACTGAATCCATTACTTCATAAATGAAACCGAAGAATTGGATTTCTGGAACTGGACGGAAGCCTTCAAGTGCAAGTCCAACTGCAAGTCCACCAATACCAGACTCTGCAAGTGGAGTATCCATTACACGATCTTCACCGAATTCAGCTTGTAAACCTTCAGTAGCACGGAATACTCCGCCGTTTACACCAACGTCTTCACCAAACACAAGTACGTTAGGATCATTTTTCATTTCAACGCGTAAAGCATCAGTGATTGCTTGAATCATTGTCATTTGAGCCATGGCTTACTTCGACTCCTTTTCTTTGTAAATTTCATATTGTTCAGCTAAGTTGTAAGGCATTTTTTCGTACATGATTTCCATTAAATCAGTAACTTTTTGTTTTGGAGCTTGGTCAGCCTTAGCAATTGCTTGTTTGATATCTTCTTTTGCTTCTTCGATTACTTTCTCTTCAACTTCTTGAGACCATAGGCCTTTGTTTTCTAAGAATGCACGGAAGCGTACGATTGGATCTTTTTGTTCCCATTCGTTTTCGATATCTTTTGTGCGGTAACGAGTTGGGTCATCACCAGCCATTGTATGTGGACCATAACGGAATGTTAAAGTCTCGATTAAAGTAGGGCCTTCGCCGTTTACTGCGCGCTCACGAGCGAATGCAGTTGCTGCGTATACAGCTAATGGATCCATACCGTCTACTTGAATTCCGTAAATACCTGCTGCTACTGCTTTTTGTGCTACAGTTTTAGCTGCAGATTGCTTTTCTACTGGAGTAGAGATTGCATAACGGTTGTTTTGTACAACGAAGATTGCTGGAGCTTTGAATGCACCCGCAAAGTTCATACCTTCGTAGAAGTCACCTTGTGAAGCACCACCGTCACCAGTGTAAGTAATTGCAACAGATTTTTTACCACGTAGTTTCATACCTAACGCAACACCAGCAGTTTGGATGATTTGCGCACCGATAATGATTTGTGGAGCAAGTGCATTTACATTCTCAGGCATTTGGTTACCCATGAAATGTCCACGAGAGAATAAGAATGCTTGATATAATGGTAGACCGTGCCACACTAATTGTGGAACATCACGATATCCTGGTAAGATGAAATCTTCTGCTTCAAGTGCGAAATGACTTGCTAATTGAGAAGCCTCTTGTCCAGCAGTTGGTGCGTAGAAACCTAAACGTCCTTGACGGTTTAAAGAAATAGAACGTTGATCTAGTACGCGAGTATACACCATACGGCGCATTAATTCTTTTAATTGATCATCAGATAATTCAGGCATAGCTGCTTCATTCACAACTTCGCCTTTTTCATTTAAAATTTGTAATGTTTCAAACTGAGCTGCGATAGCTTTCATTTGCTCATCAACATTAAATAGGGTCTTTTTTGTTTTAGTACCCATTCCGTTCACCTCTTCCTCTCTTGAACCATATTCTGAAACGCTTTCACTATCTATTAACTAGACTGAAAGCGCAACAATGTAAACCAACAAATTTGTCTGTCGGTTGAGAATAATTTTGTGTACCTAACAATCTGTACTAATGTTTTTTCAAAAACATATTAATACAATCTTGATCACGTTTTTTAGTTTACAACTATTCTAATTACGATGTCAATTACTTTGAATACGTTTTTTTATAAATAATATGCAGGTTTCCTCTACACAAACGTGTTTTTATTTTTCACATCTGTATTAGTAAGCAATAACCTACTGTTATATTATTCCCTTTTTAACTTGTTTTTTCTCTTAGAATAATATGTAAACGATTTAATTCTCTTTAGTTTTTCTCTCTTCTCAATAAAATTATACAAACACTTCTTCCTTTTATAGGTAAATACCTATACATTTCTGATCATTCCTCCATACATTATAGTAACCGCAGTATTAGCGGGAAATGATAAAGGAGGTCATCTCATGTACGGATACTCATATTGCTATCCAACAACTTGTTCATATCCTTCCTACGGTTATGGCGGTTCTTGTGGCGGATCTGGACGCGGCTTCGCCTTAATCGTTGTGTTGTTTATCCTTTTAATTATCGTTGGTGCTGCTTGCATTCGCTAATTAATGTAAAATGAAACAACTATGGAAAGAAACAGACGGCTTTGCCGTCTTTTCTTTTTATTACATAACTTATCTATAGAAAATTTGTTTCCAAGTAGCTCTTCCTTACTTGCCGATGACTTTTTTTATCTCCTTTGGTAGACTAAAGAAGAAAGGAGAGATTACATATGCTTACAATGAATGAGGTAATTCGTGAAGGAAATCCTATTTTGCGCGACGTCGCAGAAGAGGTCTCCTTACCTGCTAGCGAGGAAGATACAAATACTCTTAAAGAAATGATTGAATTTGTAATAAATAGCCAGGACCCTGAAATGGCTGAAAAATATAATTTACGCCCCGGAATCGGATTAGCGGCTCCGCAAATCGGTATTTCAAAGAAAATGATTGCGGTTCATGTAACTGATACGAACGATACGTTATATAGCTACGCATTATTTAACCCAAAAATCATTAGTCATTCTGTTGAACGTACATATTTACAAAATGGTGAAGGCTGTCTATCTGTAGACCGTGAAGTACCTGGTTATGTCCCTCGTTACACAAGAATTACAGTAAAGGCAACAACGATTAACGGTGAAGACGTAAAACTGCGATTAAAAGGTTTACCAGCAATTGTATTCCAACATGAAATCGACCATTTAAACGGTGTTATGTTCTATGACCATATTAATAAAGACAATCCATTTGTGGCTCCCGATGATTCAAAACCTCTCGAGCGATAATAGTAAAAAGGCGGAAGTTAACCTTCCGCCTTTTTATTATATGAAATGGGTTCCACACTTACTTATAACAAGCCAGCCCACTTTAATCCGTGATAAATACCGTCTTCATTAACATCTTTTGTCACATAATTAGCAAGTTTTTTCAAATCCTCATGACCATTCCCCATCACAATGCCCGTTCCTACTGCTTCAATCATTTCTAAATCATTTAATCCGTCCCCAAATGCATATACTTGTTCACGATTAAATCCTATTTTCTCAATAAACTTCTCAATCCCTTTTGCCTTAGAACCACCATTAGGAATAATATCCATTGAATATGCATGCCAGCGTATAAAATGAAAATCTGGATAATGATGAATAAACTTTTCTTCTTCGTTTACTTCACAAAAAAGAAGCGTTTGATAAATATCGCGTTTCTCATAAAAATCAGGTTCATATGCAGGATGCTCGAATTGTAAGCTTCCAAAACCTTCTTTTACATAATCATGATATTCCACTGACGCTCTCATTTCTCGATGGTCAAGATATACAAGTGGATATCCTTCTTGTTTTGCAAACTGAGTAAACTTATGTAGAGCATCAGGATGTAATGGATTATTAAATAATACCTCATCCTCAAATACAACATACTGTCCGTTAAAACTAACATAATTATGTATATTGAGTTCCTCACGAATATCTTCAAACATAAATGGCGCACGCCCTGTCGCAATCGCTACATGCACACCTTTTTCTTGTAAATCTCTTACTGCATCTCTTGTAGATTGTGGAATTTTTTTATCATGATCTAATAATGTTCCATCAATATCAAAAAAGACAATTTTATCATTCATTTGTCAAAATCCTTTCTGGCACTCTATATTCCTATTTTGATTATCACTTTTCAAATTTCAAAAAAAAGTATAACATATTAAACATCTGTGAAGAAAGCGTTCACTTTCTGACCTTATTTATGAAATGTGCATATATATATTAGTGAAAAATGTGGATACTTGTTCGGATGAATTTTCTTTTCTATTCTTTCTCATACTATACCTATAACTAACGGCTACTAATCGTTACTACAGGATAACTAGTACTGTACTGGAAAGGACAAGATTCACAATCAACTTCTAAACCTTCTTTCTTATACGGGGACGGAGTTATCATTAGTAATATGCATGTTTAAAATAAGGAAAGGAAGGAGTAATCATGCTGAAGAAGCTGAAGAAAAAGCTCAAGCGTTATTTAAACGATTTAGTCCGTAAGAAGACAATCGCTTAAATTGTGCCCATTTCGGGCTTTTTCTTCATTCTCATTCGAAAAAACATGAAAATCGTGACTGTTTGCTTTATAATAAGTAACAGATAATGCAAAACATAGACAAGGAGAGGTTTTCCCAATGATTTTTAAAGTATTTTATCAAGAAAAATTAACTGAGGTCCCAGTACGTGAAAATACAAAAGTTTTATATTTAGAGGCTACGTCTCAAAAGGATGTTCGTAAAAAATTACAAAAGTTCGCATATAATATCGAGTTCGTTCAGTCTGTTACTGGTGCTCATCTTGAATATGAAAAACAAAACGCTGATTTAATATTAGCGGAGATCGTATAGTCATATGAAATTCCTAAAAAATGATCAAGCTGCCGTTTTTGCCCTCGGTGGTCTTGGTGAAATCGGTAAAAATACATATGCTGTTCAATTTCAAGATGAAATTATTATAATTGACGCTGGAATTAAATTTCCGGAAGACGAACTCCTCGGGATCGATTATGTAATACCAGATTACACTTATTTTGTGCGAAACGAAGATAAAATTAAAGGGTTATTCATTACACATGGTCACGAAGATCATATCGGTGGAATTCCTTATCTATTACGTCAAGTAAACATTCCAATTTACGGCGGAAAATTAGCAATTGCCCTAATAAAAAACAAATTAGAAGAGCACGGATTACTTCGTAAAGCAAAACTTTATGAAATTCAAGAAGATGATGTTATTAAATTTAAAAAGACATCTGTTTCCTTCTTCCGTACAACTCACAGTATTCCGGATTCATACGGAGTTGTTGTGAAAACACCTCAAGGACAAGTCGTTCATACAGGTGATTTTAAATTTGATTTCACACCAGTCGGCGAGCCAGCAGATTTAACAAAAATGGCCGAAATCGGAAAAGACGGTGTACTTTGTCTCTTATCTGATAGTACAAACAGTGAGGTGCCAAACTTTACGATGTCTGAGCGCCGCGTTGGTGATAGTATTCAAGATATATTCCGCAAAGTAGACGGTCGTATTATATTCGCAACCTTTGCATCGAATATCCATCGCTTACAACAAGTTGTTGAGGCTGCTGTTGAAAACAATCGTAAAGTAGCTGTATTCGGTCGAAGTATGGAAGCAGCTATTGAAATCGGACAAAACCTTGGTTATATCCGATGTCCAAAGGATACATTCATAGACACATCTCAGCTAAACCGCCTACCAGCTAATAAAGTTGTTATGCTATGTACAGGTAGTCAAGGGGAGCCGATGGCAGCACTTTCACGTATTGCCAATGGTACACATCGTCAAATTCAAATTATCCCTGGCGATACAGTTGTTTTCTCTTCTTCACCAATCCCAGGCAATACAATTAGTGTAAGTCGTACAATTAATATGTTGTACCGCGCTGGCGCTGATGTAATCCATGGTAAACTCTCAAATATTCATACGAGTGGACACGGTGGACAAGAAGAACAAAAGTTAATGCTACGTCTTATTAAGCCGAAATATTTCATGCCAATTCATGGTGAATATCGTATGCAACGTATGCATATGAAATTAGCGAATGATTGTGGTATTCCAGAAGAAAATTGTTTCATTATGGATAATGGGGATGTTCTCGCTTTACGTTCTGATGAAGCAAGCGTAGCTGGGAAAATCCCATCTGGCTCTGTCTATATCGATGGAAATGGTATTGGAGATATCGGTAATATCGTATTACGTGATCGTCGTATTCTTTCTGAAGAAGGACTCGTTATTGTAGTTGTAAGCATTGATATGAAAGAATTTAAAGTTGCAGCAGGACCTGATATCATCTCACGTGGTTTCGTTTATATGCGTGAAAGCAGCGATTTAATCAACGATGCTCAAACATTAATTACAACACATTTAGAAAAAGTAATGGAACGAAAAACAACACAATGGTCTGAAATTAAAAATGAGATTACAGACACATTAGCACCATTCTTATACGAAAAAACGAAACGTCGTCCAATGATTTTACCAATCATTATGGAAATATAAGAAAAAGGACAATGCCTCCTCGGCATTGTCCTTTTCTCTTATCTTAAAAAATGCTTAAAACGATCTACTTCATCGTCATGACCAATTACAATTAATATATCTCCCGCCTGAATGTTTTCTGTAGCTCGAGGAGATACGATAACTTCTTTTCCACGTTTAATTGCTACAATGTTCAAACCAAACTTCGCACGAATATCTAATTCAATTAAAGAGTGCCCATCAATTTTTTTATTTGCGATAATCTCTACAATACTATGCTCATCTGAAAGCTCTAGATAATCTAACACATTACTTGATGCGATATTATTAGCAATCCTTTTTCCCATATCTCGTTCTGGATGCACAATATGATCTGCCCCTATTTTACTTAACACTTTTTCATGATAGTCATTTTGAGCTTTTACAGTAATATTTTTCACACCTAATTCTTTCAAAATTAACGTTGTTAAAATACTTGAATTCAAATTATCTCCAATAGCAACGACTACATGATCAAAATTACGAATACCAAGACTTTTTAATACCATCTCATCTGTTGAATCTGCAATTACAGCATGCGAAGCTATATTTGCAAACTCATTAATTTTATCCTCATCTGAGTCAATTGCCATTACTTCCATACCTAATTGAGCTAATTCACGGCAAATACTTCCACCAAAACGGCCAAGCCCAATAACAGCAAATTCTTTCTCTTTTTCACTCACAGGAATTCCTCCAATAACATCAAGTACTATGTACTTTTATTGTAACATACTTTAAATTTGCTACAAAAACCTGTATATACTTCTTATTTTTGTTTTTGCATATAAAAATACTGTTGTAAATAAAACGCGATACCGAAAATTAACATACCAAATACAAATATATTTCCAAATGAACTAAATGTTTCAAAAACGAACAATAGCGTTTCTTGTCCAAAAAAAGCAAATAAAAGTTGTGTAAATGCGAATAACAGTGCCAATATGTAATGATGTTGATGGAATAAATAATGTGTTGCGCCTAAAAAAGCTACAAGCGAAACAATGAAGATCCACCAAGTTTCTAAAAACAATTGCCAATTAGTAAATTGATATCCATTTACTAATATCGCAATAATTCCTATAACTGCCATCGTCGGCACACTCCATAATAATGCACGCCCTCTAAAGAAGCGCGCACCTTTTGCATCTCCTTTTTCATTTGCGATGTATGTTAGCACGACAGTACTTATGTACAAAACAGAGAGGATTGTTAAAACAATGATAAGCCAAAAATGTAATTGATAATATTCATGCTCTATATTCGTCACAATTGCAGCTAACATACATGGAATAAACATCCCTGTCCAACCATCTATTTTTCTTTCGTTCCAAAACACCGTATTACCAATCCGAATTCCTAATAACATAAAAATAATGATACCTAGTACAAATAACGTAGTCTTATTCCCCACTAAACTCGTTGAGAAAGCAATTAATCCAATAAATAAAAAAAGAACAAATCCATTCATAATTTCTAGTACAGGTGACAAATATCTTTTCACCCATTTGTATGTTTCTTCATATTCACTATTATTTGCTAAACGATAGGCGTAAAAACTTATCCCAAAATAAACCGCCGCAATAATAACATATGCATATAAGACGAAACATAAAATCGCACTGCTAATTTGCACGTAATTCCCCACCCTTTTTTCTATGTATCACATTGATTTTACACACTTTTCATACTAAAAGTAAACCTGTATAAGTTAGTTAAATAATTATCTTACCTATTAGTACTAATTAATAATGAGCAGTGGCTAAAAACCCCTGCTCATTATTAAGACGTCAAATTTAACTCTACTCATTTGTATGAAGATGTCTAACACTAACAAATACAAAAGATGTTTTCGTCTCGGAACTAAAAAATCCCCACTCTAAACTGTTGCACAATTAGCGAGTAAGTTCACTTTCTATTTCCCTTCCACTTCACATATTGATTTAAAAATACAATCGCTTTCTCAATAACCTCTTCGTCTGGTTTTAATTTCGCATGATGTAAACCATATTCTGAATTTACTCCAAGCCAAAACATAAATCCAGGTATCTCTCGAAGCATATAACCGAAGTCTTCACCTGTCATTGCCTCCGTACATGTAATTACGTCCATATTCGTTTGTTCACGTGTAAATTGCATAAACTCTCTCGTTAACTCTTCATTGTTATACACTTGATGATACATCGCTCCGTAGTCAATAACAGCTTCACATTGAAAGGAAGCTTCTATTCCCGCAACAATTGCCTCAATTCGGCTTTTAACACGTTTCATTGATTCCACTGATAGCGTTCGAATTGTTCCTTCTAAACGAGACTTTTCTGCGATAATGTTTTGAACTGTACCACCTGTAATTTTCCCAATTGTAATGACCGCACTGTCAAGGGGATCCACATTACGACTAATAACTGATTGAAGTTGTGTAACGAGATGACTCGCTGCAACAATCATATCATTTGCTGTATGCGGATATGCAGCATGTCCACCTTTTCCTTTTAAATCAACGTATAACTCTGATGTATTCGCAAATAATAAACCTTCTTTTGTCGCAATTGTTCCCACAGAGTATTCAGGCGCAATATGAAGTCCAAGAATCATATTAGGCTTCCATTCTTTTAACTCATCACTTTCTAACATAGGAAGTGCACCACCTGGACCTTCTTCAGCTGGTTGGAATATAAATACAAGATCATCATCTATTCTTTCGCTTACAGCCGCTGTTAGAAGGCCTAAACCGATTGTTGCATGCAAATCATGTCCACATGCATGCATCATTCCTTCATGGACAGAAGAGAATTCATATCCAGTTTCCTCTGTAATAGGTAGACCGTCTATATCTGCACGATAACCTATTATTTTTTCAGGATTTTTCCCATTTACTTTAACAATTACACCTGTTTTCCATGTTCTCACTTCCAAACATTCGTTAGGAAGCGTTCCTATATAATCTAAAATATACTGTTGTGTTTTCCACTCTTTAAATCCTATTTCCGGAATTTTATGTAAATCTCTACGAACTTGGACAAATTTGCTTACTGTCATTTTTGCACCTCTATCTATAAAAAGCGTAAGAGCACATTCATGCTCTTACGCTTTTTGTTTTTTATTTCTCTGGGTTTAATTGACGAAGCTCTTGTTTGATTTCAGTTTTTGCTTTTGTCTTCTCATCAATTTCTTTAATTACACGTGCCGGAGTTCCCGCAACAACTGTATATGGAGGCACATCTTCTGTTACAACAGCTCCTGCTGCTACAACTGCACCTTTACCTACTGTAACGCCTTCTAGAACCACTACATTTGCACCAATTACAACATCATCTTCAACGATAACTGGTTTTGCAGAAGGTGGCTCAATAACACCGGCAAGTACAGCACCTGCACCTACGTGACAATTTTTACCAACCGTTGCACGTCCACCAAGCACTGCGTTCATGTCGATCATAGTACCTTCACCAATTACAGCACCGATGTTAATTGTTGCATTCATCATGATAACAGCGTTGTCACCAATTTCTACATGGTCACGAATAATCGCGCCTGGCTCAATACGAGCTTTGATACCTTTTAAATCAAGCATTGGAATTGCAGAATTACGACGGTCGTTCTCAACTACATAGTCAACAATGTGCTTGTTATTTTCATTAAGAATTGTCTTAATTTCAGACCATTCTCCGAATAATACACCAGATTTTTTATTTACAAATGCTTGTACCGTTTCAGGGAATGTTACTTCTTTTAAATCCCCTTTTATGTATACCTTTACAGGAGTTTTCTTTTCACTGTTTTGAATAAACGAAATAATTTCGTTAGCGTCCATCATTTTCATTCTTGTTGCCTCCTAAATCCATTTATAATGTTACTCTACCAAACGATAGGGCGAGTAGCAAGACAATAATCTTATTTTTCCATTTGAATTTCTTCTATAATTTCTAAAAATGCTTGTACTTGCTTCAACTGCCTTGCCGAGTCACTCGTCAATAACCATGTTTCTCTCGTTAATTGAACAGGTGTTTTATACATATTTTCCTGCACTTCTTTTAAAACAGTCGAAGGTAAAAGAGCATAACCTATTCCATTTAAAACAAGCTGTTTGCACGTTTCAATTTGGTCAACTACAATCGTTCGCTTAGGTGGATTTGAAAATAATCCATACCACCAATTTTGTATTTGTCCATAGTAAGTCGAATCACTTTTAAATTGAATAAATGGTCTATTTGTCTCTTTTAACATCGAAATATCTTTTATTTCTTTATCAACTAAATATAATTCATCTTCAAATAATTGTTGTTTCTGCCCTTTGTATTCTTGTGATCCTCTCAGTATAGCAACATGAACGTCTCCTTCATAAAATTGCTTTTGCACTTCACTACTCCAGCCAGTAAACAGAGATATCTTCACAGAAGGATACTTATGCACAAATTTTTTCAAAACAGGTGGAAGCCAATATTGCCCAATGACTGATGCAACAGCTATTTTTAACGTTCCGTATGTTTCCGTTCTAAAAAGAGCCAGTTCACTTTTAATATCCTCTTCCCGTTGTAACATTTCTTTTGCATAATTTGCAACTTTTTCCCCTTCAGGTGTAATTGTTAATCCTTTTTGTGAACGAATAAAAAATTTCATTCCCCATTGTTTCTCCATAGATTGTAATCGTTGACTAAGCGCAGGTTGGGAAACAAATAAACGTTCCGCCGCTTTTCTCATATTTGATTCCTGAGCTAACACAACCATCATTTGAAAATCATCAATTTGCAACTTTCTCCCTCTTTCCTTAGCTTCCATACACCTAATTTTAATAAGTATTTCATCCTTAATTTAATTGCATACTTTTATACATTAGAACGGTTTGTTAGTTCAAACTTTTCTTATGCTTTATGTCTTTTTAAATATAATACATACACAACTGATATGCACGAAAAAAAGTGACTTCGCCTTTTCTGTGAAGTCACTTTCCCTACGTTATCGATTATGCTGTCTCACTTTTTTATTCAACAATTTTAAAATAGCCCGCCGTGTTAAAATACCCTCGAAGTAACCTTCTTCATTGACAGCGCAAATAAAAGGATGATCAATTGTCATTTCTAAAGCTTTTGCAAAAGAATCTTCTAACATAAGAACTGGAATCTCTTCCTTCATCACTTGTTCCACTTTCATATTCTCAAGTCTTTCAAACTCAATGCGCTCTAATCCTAAAATA
Organism: Bacillus sp. JJ783; assembly: GCF_036963225.1. Classification (NCBI taxonomy): domain Bacteria; kingdom Bacillati; phylum Bacillota; class Bacilli; order Caryophanales; family Bacillaceae; genus Bacillus; species Bacillus sp. JJ783. The sequence continues at coordinate 192,928 of NZ_JBALMG010000037.1, forward strand.
CCATCTAAAATCATAGCAGTACTAATTAACCCATGTAATTTATACATAGGGTCTAAAACAGGAATCGCCGAATATCCAGATTTCACAAGAACGAGTAAAGCATGTTCTAGACCATTCCCTATTTGTACATGTGCTACTTTATCTGATGAAATCATTAAATCCTTCACAAGAATTTGTTGAAACTCGTCTTTCGGAATACTAATCATGTTACATCCCCCATTTTCCCTTTTTCCTGCTAATATTCTCCGATCCTATTCACATTTTATGATAGCGTTTTCATATTATTATTTTGTCCTGACATTCTTCTAATAAAAATACATAACTATTTTAGCATATAACATAAAAAAAAGACTACCATTCCGGTAGTGCTTAATACCCTTTATTTTTTAATCGGTAAAACAATCTTGTGATTTTTTTATATTGCGTCACATCTGTCTGTTTTAAACCATTCTCAATGTCTGTAAGCTCCACCGCTAAAATTTCGCTCGCGTAATTTTGCTGAAACAGAATATCCAACAATAAATTTTCTTCTTCTCTTGTTAAAACAAATTCCTTTTCCATATGCTCCTCTCCTTGCACTCGCATCATCACTCTCATTATATAAATTTTTCAGTCTATTTAACAGATGTAATATTCAGTTTTTGTTAGAAATACTTAACGACTGCGAATATATAGACATCATTTCACATTATTTCGTATATCTGTTCGCATAACTAAATGCCGCATAAGCATCTGGTTTAATTTTCGCTGTTAATCCCATTGCTTGAATTTTCATCGTCATATCTAAAATAAATTCTTTTGTTAAACCATCATTCCCGATATCTAAATGAATTTCCATTATGAATCCTGCTCCATCTTGAGCGTATGGGTGCAATAAATCCCATATTGTTTGTATATGATTGGGAGTAAATAAATAGGCGATTTCTTGACTAAACTGTGTTTCTAAATATATTTTCTCTCGCAACGTTGCTGGCTTATTTTTCACTGATTTATGATGCAAACATCCCCATGCTCCTTTTCCAACCCGATGAATATGTATCGCTGTAATAAACCTCGTATCCTTTTGATGCGCTTGTGAGTCTGTCCCAATAGATAATCGATATAAATTTCGTGGATCCTTTTCAATGAAACTACAAATACGGTTAAATACCATATCAAAATTCAAATGTCTCTCTGAAACATTATAAAATGTATGCTCACCGTCCACATAGTCACGTCCTTTCAATTAGACAGACTTTTCGTATTCTCATTGTATGGGACAAAAATAAAAATTATAACTTACTACCCTTTATTCGTTTCAATATTTCGAATTACATAATTACAAAACCTACATGTATAAATTACATTTTGATTAGACTGGGCGGTTAATACATGATTAATTTCAGCATGACTGTGACAATTAGGACAAATAACAATCGGTAAGCGTTCCATCCTTTGCACCTCCTATTAATATTTACTATCATTGTAGGAAAAATAAAAAATTCCTATACATATACATTTGTAAAAAACCTTTTATTTAATCGCGACTTAAATTGCAACCTCTACTACCTGTATAGCCCATTAATTAATATAACTAAAAAAGGTACCGCCATTTGGCAGTACCTTTTTTATATGTATCAATTAATGATATCATAAATCTCAATTGCAACCATATCGATGTTATCGAATTGATACACTTGAGGTTTTTCACCTTGTTGATACACTTCTAATTCATACATTTCACTTTTATCGAAAAATTTCACGCTACATTTGCGCTCACCGTTCACTTCAAAATAGCGTTGTGCTACTTCACCGCTTTCAGCTTGTTCTTGTAGACTAACAAGTCGAGTTAAAATTCCTTGGAGTAGAGACATGAAATCTCTCCTTTCTCTGATCTTCCTACCAATAGGTTTTACAGCTATACTCATTCTATCCGTCATAACAGAAAAAACGTTCCACAATCTAGGATAAAGGTTCTTGACCAGAAACTCAACTAAAATTTGTCGAAATAAGAAGTAAAAAGATGAAAGAGCATCTTTTTACTTCTTTATTGCGCTTTTTATACTGGCAGAATATAATAAAAAACAGAAAAAGGGAGGAATTACAATGAAAAAAATTGAGGTTTATACACAACCAGATTGTCCGCCTTGTACCATTGTGAAAGAATTTTTAAAACATAATAACGTTGTATATGAGGAATTTGACGTAAAAAAAGACGCTGCTGCACGCAATCGTCTTTTATATGACTATGAATCCTATTCAACTCCAACAGTTGTAATTGACGGAGAAGTTGTCGCAGGTTTTCAAATTGAAAAATTACAACAGCTACTCGGTATAGAATAGGAATAGGGGACACATATCCCTATTCTCATAATTGTTGTAACCTTTTTATTTCAGTCAACAGTTCCTGACTTTCATGATACCCTGCTAGTTTCCATTTTCCATTATCTTTTTGCAATGTCACAATTTGATATTGTCCACTCTTTGCCCGCTCGTAGACATATAAATTTTTATGCTCTTCATCATAAGACATTTTTGTTTCTGAATTAAAGGAAAACGGAGCTTCTTTTGCTGGAAGTAAATATTCACCACTTTGTTTTTCATTTCTACTGTTTTCATCTGTAAAAACTTGAAGGAAATTATTTGTAAAATATGGTGATAACGTCTCTATCATCTTATTCATAGATATTTGCTTCCCGCGAATTGAAAATTGCGTCTCATAACCTTTTTTTATCGTTGTAAACACTTCTTTCCGATCCACTTTCACTTCTTCTTTTCCTAAAACAGTTGTGACACTATAGCCAACTAGAAAGGCAACACATATAAATAGAACAAACCATATTCCATATTTCTTCATTTTTTCACCTTCCTTTTAAAAGAGCTTGTCTTTGTAGTATTCATTGTAACAATGATTATGCAAAGAAAGGGATGATTTCGTTCGTAAAATCTTTACAACGATAGACAGCATTTTCATCATCATTTTCACTATTACCAATTTATGATAAAAACAAACAAAAAAAATGCACGAATCTCTTCGTGCATTAAAATAAAACATCTTCCTCATATAAATATTCATACGATAAATCTATAAATAAAAAGTTTTCATCATCAATCGGGAATGAAAATGTTCGTACCATTTCACCAGTTTCGATATCAGCATATAAATCTGAAAGTCTTGCCTTATTCTCAAAACGCATTTTCATTATATTTTCTAAAAAATACGGGCGCCAGCTCCAGTTCTTCATATAATACTCTGGCATAATGATCCATTCACCATCTTTTTTCATAATATTACCAGATTGTTGGAAACCATCTTCATTACAAATAAATATCCGAAAACTATATTGTGATATGCTTTGGCTAAATTGTAATAACCAATCATTTATATCTTCATTCTTTTTTTGTTTTGACAGAACATCACCAATTCGATCACGTAACATCTCTGTTAAATTATAAATTTTTTGTAACTTCTTCTTCTCATGCAGAATAAATTGATGACATTCATTACCAAGTCGCTCTTTTAAAACATTCGTTTCAATAAAATCAGGTAAACATTCTTTCAAATAATTACCTTGATAATATCTACCGCCGTTTTTCCAAGCATATTGTAGTTGATAAAAAGCATCAATTTCTTCATATAACAATGTCGCACCAATTCTTCTAGCAAGTAAAGATAAGGAATATAAAATATCTTGATAAGATTGTAAAAGTGCAGTTTGCCTTAAATTTGTTAAATCTACTTTTAAAATATCCGGTGCTAACACGCTAATACGCTCTAAATTACTTGTACCCGTTCCGACTTTATTAATCGAAATTTGAATACCATATGTACGATAATACATCAGTAAATGATTAAATTGTTCTATATCTTCTTTACATTCATGTTCTGTTATTTCTAGAACAATGCGTTGTAAGTTCAAACCTTGTTCTTCATACATCAGCAAAAGTTGAAGTAAACTTTCATCTTCATCATTCATTAATACATTAGCATTCCGATGTATAAATAATAATAATTTTTGATCCGTTTCTAAATACCTATTTAACGCTTTTTCTACAATGATGTTATCCGCTTCAAGTTGGAACTCACTCGGAATAGAATCATCATGGAAGAAAGATGCTAAACTTTGTATGCCCTCTTCTGTTTGAATACGTCCTACAACTTCATATCCAATTACTGTATGCTCATCAGCACTAAAAATAGCTTGATAATAAGGAAGGACTTTATCCAAGTTACTCATTACATCTAACGCATCTATCAACGTGCTTCCCTCCCTTTACTTTTCAAAAATTATAACACGATATTTACGGAAAAATAATAAAAAATCCCTTCAGTTTTCCTGAAGGGATTAGAGGGGTAAAATGCTAAGGGGAATTAGCAATTCTACTATGAAGAAAAAAGAGGTCTTAAATATAACGTATATATTCCCCTTTGTAAACACATTTCTCTCACATGTCACAACTTCGTCACATTTTACCAAAGAAAAAATAATAAATCATTCATTTTCCATCTCTTTTAAAATGGATATTGGTGCAAATGCTGGCCACCATCCATTGTCATACAAGTTCCATTTATGTATGCAGCTTCATCTGAACATAAATAATAAGCTAGACCCGCAATTTCTTCTGGTGTCCCCAGCCTACCAAGTGGGACACTTTGTATTGTACGCTTAGCCATTTCTTCTGAAATCCATAATTTATCGGCACCACCTGTACGTTCAATTGGTCCTGGTGCGATAGCGTTAACTCGTATCCCATATTTACGTCCCCACTCAACAGCAAGCGTTTTTGTCATTGCTAATACACCAGCTTTAGCTGCTGCCGAATGGATAACCCCTGGGCCTGCATCCCATGCATATGTTGCCACCATGTTAATAATATTTCCTTTTATGCCTTTATCAATCCAATATTTACCAACAGCCTGACTGCAATAAAATGTACCATTTAATACAATATTAATTACCGAATTCCAGCCATTCACAGATAAGTCCTCTGCTGGACAAATAAAGTTTCCGGCTGCATTATTTATTAAAATATCAATTCGTCCAAACTTCTCATCAATATGTTCAATCATTTTTTGAATATCATCAGTATTTCGTACATCCATTTGTACAGATAATACTTGCCCTGGAAACTGTTCAATTTCTAACTTTGCTTCTTCTAGCTTTTCTTTTGTACGTCCTGTAATAACAACTCGTGCCCCTTCTTTCGCAAAACGAGTCGCCATCCCTTTTCCCATTCCACTTGATCCACCTGTTATAATAACTACCTTCTCTTTCACATACATCCCCTCCAAAAAATGAATACACATTCATTTTATCACTTTATTTGATAGAAATCTTTATATTTTTAAACTTTTCTGATATTTTAACGTAAAGAGGTTTCTTTTCGTTCATTTTTTTCGTAACCTATACTACTTTTTTAGTGTTTAAAATATATTTTTAAAAAACTGAAGGGAGATTCGAGTAACCTATATATGAAGAAAATTACAAGAAGAAATTTTTTGAAATCTGGAATACGCACTTGTCTATATTCATTTATAACCGCTAGTATCGGCTATTATTATGCTAAATATATAGAGCCCTATTTGCTTTCTTTTACGCAACACACACTTAAATCACAGCTCATACCAAAAGGTTTTCATGGTATGAAGATCCTTCAATTTAGCGATTTACATCTCGGATACTATTTCTCTCTCCAACATTTATCTCAAATCGTTTCCAAGATTAATGCTGAAAAGCCAGATATTGTCCTTTTTACTGGTGATCTCATTGATGATTACCAAACATATACCGAGGCTCCTTTTGTTGCATCCATTTTAAAGAATATACAGGCACCCTTCGGTAAATTTTCTATTTATGGTAACCACGACCATGGTGGATATGGAACTGAATACTATGATCACATCATGCGCGAATCTGGATTTGAACTTTTGCACAATAGTGAAAAACGAATTCGGTTACTGGATAATAGTGAAATTTCTATTTTCGGGCTCGATGATATGCTACTAGGTAAACCAAAAATAGCGGAAACTTTACAACATGCAAAACAAAATATTTATACAATTGTTCTCGTTCACGAACCAGATATCGCGCCACAAATCGCAACATATCCAATCAATCTTCAACTTTCTGGTCATAGCCATGGCGGACAAGTACAAATTCCTTTTTTAGGTGCTATTATTACCCCGTCGCTTGCAAAAGAATATATTGAAGGTTTCTATAACATTCAAGGTTTGACTCTTTATGTCAATCGAGGTATTGGAAGAACACGTGTCCCATTCCGCTTTATGTCAAAACCTGAAATTACACTCTTCATCCTACAACATTCGTAACAATTCGCCTATTTTTTTACATATCCTTTCTTGTACGCGCTCATCCACACTTGGTCCACCATATGATAAAAATGAGTCCAGTAAAGGAGGTTTGTTCATGTATCCATATTATCAACCGATCCCAGTTCGTTCAGCACCTATTGGCCCAGCAGGCGACTCACGCTTCTTACCATTTTTCGGTGTTCCATTTCTAGCTGGAATTGCTGGAGGATTACTCGGTGGAGCATTAGCTTTCGGCCCTAGACCGTTTTATCCGCCTTATCCACCACCAGCACCTTATCCTTGTTACGGCGGGCCTTGTCAACAACCATACTATTACTAATTTAAAACAACGATTCTTCCAAATATTATTCTCTCAATGAACCGACGCATCATACGCTTATAATAAAAACTATTCTCTCTACTCATTCTTCCATTTATGGAACATATGAGTAGAGAAAAAAATAAAAACCTCTTAATTTCGATTAAGAGGTTTTTACTTTTTCTCTATTATTCAGCATCTGTATTTTGGTACGCCATCTTAAATAAATTCACTTGGCTATCAATTTCTTCTATACTACTATTAATTATATAATAATAGTCACCATCTTTATTTTGTTCACGTGTTTTCACATTATCAGCTAAAATCAGCTGTAAAATTGCCTTTATTCTCGCTTTCATTTCAATATCTAAAATCGGGAAGGATATTTCTACTCGTTTTTCCATATTTCGCGTCATCAAATCAGCTGAAGATAAATATATTTTTTCATCTCCATTATGATGGAAATAATAAATACGGCTATGTTCTAAATATCTTCCCACAACACTAACTACACGAATATTTTCACTTACATTTGGAATACCAGGTCTTAAACAACATGTCCCTCTAACGATGAGCTCTATCCTTACCCCAGCTTGCGATGCTTCATACATTTTTTTTATTAACGGTTTATCTGTTAACGAATTCATCTTAGCGATAATATATCCATTTCCATATTGTCTATGGTAACGAATTTCCTCATCTATTAACTCCATAAACTGCTCTCTTATATCAAACGGGGCAACAGATAGATGATGAAAATGCGGTTTTTTTGTATAACCACTCAAATAATTAAAGAAATTTGTTGCATCTACACCAAAGTCTTTTCGCGATGTAATATATCCAAAATCGGTATATAACTTCGCTGTTGCATCATTATAATTTCCGGTTCCAAGATGTACAAACCTTTCAATTTTTCCGTTTCTTCTTCTTACAACTAACGTAATTTTACTATGCGTTTTCAAGTGACTTACTCCGTAAATAACGTGACATCCGGCCTGTTCCAATTCTTTAGCCCAATGAACATTATTCTCTTCATCAAACCTCGCCTTTAACTCAACCAATACCGTCACTTGTTTTCCTTTTTCAGCTGCTACCTTCAACGCCTGAATTATTGGAGAATCTCCACTTACACGATATAATGTTTGTTTGATCGCAAGTACATTCGAGTCATCTGCCGCATCACGGACAAAATCAACGACTGGCTGAAACGACTCAAAAGGATGGTGTAATAAAATATCATGTTCTATCGCTTTTTCAAATACATCTTCCTCATCACCTAAATCTTGAGGAGGTTGAGGAATAAGAGCCGGATATACAAGATGTTCATATAAAGGCGCTAATTTTTTATATAAGGAGAATAAACATGTTAAATCTAACGGTCCATCCATCATGTACACATCTTCATCTTTTACTTCCAACACCTCATACAGTAACGCTAGCACTCTTTCATCAATGTGTTCTTTACCAACTTCTAAACGGACGGCAGCTCCCCACTTACGCTTTTTCAATTCTTTTTCAATTACTTTTAATAAATCGCGTGCACCTTCTTCATGGATTGTTAAATCCGCATTACGTGTAATACGGAAGCGAGTAACAGGTGATACGTTATATCCTGTGAATAATTTATGGGTAAAACCACTAATTACATCTTCTAATAAAATAAATTTATGTTTTTGCCCTTCACTCGGTAAAAATATGAAACGCTCCAGTAAAGAAGGCACTTGGACAATTCCTAATTTCGTGCGATTTTCTTCCTCTGCCTGCTTCTCATCGTATAAAATAGTAGCTAAATTCAAGCTTTTATTTAATAACATAGGAAATGGACGATACGCATCAATAGCTACAGGAGTTAACACTGGAAAGATTTGTTCATCAAAATACTCTTCGATAAATTCCCTCTGCTCTTTCGTCAAATCATGGAATGTTAGACGCTCAATCCCCTCTAGTTCAAGCGCTGGCAATACGTAACCTTTAAACGTATCATACTGTACCGTCATTAAGTCATGAGCTTTTATCGCAATCTTATTTAACTGTTTCTTCGGTGTTAAACCTGCTTTATTTTCTGGCTGATTAAATCCGGCACTTACTTGATCTTTCAAACCTGCTACGCGCACCATAAAAAATTCATCTAAATTTGAACTGAAAATACTAATAAACTTTAATCTTTCTAAAAGTGGATTATTTTCATCTTGCGCTTCTTGTAGTACACGTTCATTAAAAGCTAACCAGCTCAACTCGCGGTTATTATAATACGCTGTATCATTTAAATTTACTAAATTCCCCTTTAGCAATTCCATTCTCTTCACACTTCCCTTTGAAACTTTTTCACTATAATTTAGTTACTTTTATTTTATCAAATTATAATATTCCAAAGTGTTAATTTTTCGTAAAGACATCCGTACAACTTAACATTCTGATTCGAATAATAAGTTAATATTCGTTTTCAATACTCTTTCTAGCTGCTTTTTTTGTTTTTCAGCTTGCACTTTTTCCGCTAATGCCGATTGCTCACATACAATTCTAAATGTTAATCCTTCTTTACTTTCTGTTATAGATATCGTTTCAACAAGCGCTCTTTGTCTCACATTTAAAGCGGCTGAAAATTGCAAAACAGCTCCTAATAACCGGATTTTTTTTTGTTCACTTTTATCAAACCATCCTTCAAATGGGGCTAAATGTTGTTTAAATAACATTTTTGATTTGTATGAAGCAATAAGTGCTAATCTAACTCGATCTTTATGCATCATGCCATCAATTGTTTTATTCGCTAGTAAATAAAACGTATGTAGGCGGCTCGCTTCTTCATCAATGTACTTCCCTATATTAAATACTTTCGCCGCTTGATGGAATATTTCCCAGTCTTTTTCCGACATAGAAATAAGTCCTACTCCTTCAAGTTGTTTACAAATCAATGTTCCTTGTTTAATAAGTTGAATTACAAATTCCATATCCATTTCGTATTCATATGATAATAAATATAAACTTTCTTCTACTACGTTCGGATAGTACGAAATCCCCAAATCTTTCGTTAATTCTTCATAAAAAACACCTTCTCTTAATCCTTTTTTACTCAATATAAATGCCGGTGCCTCTATAACGTTAACAAGCATATGAAAGACTTCGACTGCTGGAATAATTGTATCTGCTCGATCTTTTGCTAACCCCTCCATCTTTTGAAGCTCTATGAACGACAATTCTTTTAATTCCTCTTTTACATGTTTAATATCTTCTTCTTTCATTTTGTATAAATGTAATCCAGCTATAGGATAACAAATTAAATTTTGATGGATTTTCACCATATTCCTCGCACTCCCCCCAATTGCGATAAGGGGTAATTCTTTATCGATTAACCATGGTAGCGTTCGAAATTGATACCATAAATAGTTTTTTATTTCCTCTAACTCTTCTGTAGTAGGAATATCACCTTGAATAAATTGTTGCTTTAAAGAAAGCGCTCCAAAAGGAAAGCTATGATATTCTAAAATTTCTCTATTTCGAAAGTATGTAACTTCTGTACTCCCCCCACCAATATCAACTGTAATTCCTTCTGAAAATGAAGTGGAATTCATAACTGCTAAGTAACCGTAACGTGCTTCTTCATATTCTGATAAAACTCTAAGAGTAAAATCTGTTTGCCCTTCAACAAGTTTTTTAATTTCATCTTGATTCTCAGCCTGTCTAATTGTTGCCGTTGCAACGCAAAGTACATGATGTAACTTATGGAATCTTGTACTTTCTTGAAATTGAAATAATGTTTGTAATAATACTTCTATTCCTTCTTCACTTAATACACCATTTACTAAATAATTTCTTAACCTAGCGACCACTTTCGTATTTTCAATCTCTTTATAAAAACCCCCGCTTTGTTTTTCATAAATAACTAAACGCATTGTATTAGAACCAATGTCTATAATGGCATATTGTAGTTTTAGTATTTCTTTCAAACTTCTCACTCTTTCATTATCAAATTTCTGAAACATATTCTATCACTATTATACAAAATAGTTGTTTTTTATAACAATATTGCTTTAATATTGAAAATATATACAATTACTTTTTGCATATAATAAAAACCCATTTTATTATGCTATAATAAGGAAAACTTGAAAGGAGATTCAATATGAAACCTTCACAACCCCAATCTCAATTACATAATCAACATTCTATTAATAGACTAGCTCAATCTATTTTCGTTGTGAATCGTCATGCTAAAGCTGCAACTAACCCTAAGTACTTATATTGGTTAAAAAAGACTGCTTTAGAACGCTTAATTACTGAAAAAAAGGCTATCAAAGAAGGATTACATTTTTCTAGAAATCCACGTTTTAGTCAGCAACAATCCGATGTTCTTATACGTTTAGGTGATTATTTTTTCCATATCCCTCCTACGAAAGATGATTTTCGCACCCTACCGCATCTTGGTCACCTTGAATCCTCCTATCGAAATCCGAAAACAACCTTATCTTTAACAATAGCAAAAAAAACACTTCAAGATTATATTGGTCCTGAAGCATTAAAACAAGAAAAAAAATTAAGCGAAGCAGTTCCATGGTATAGCCGTACCTATACAAAAAAATAAAACAGTTTGGCCCATATTAGGCCAAACTGTTTTATTTTTTATCTTCCTTAATTTTAATATTCGCTTGTTTATAGAATGCAACTTTTTCTGTATTATATGATTTCGTATATTCATTAAACTTATCTTTTTCTGTCTCAATATCTTTATATGCTTGGTTTACTAACTTTACTTTCTCGCTAATATCTTTTAATTTTGTACCTTTATCTTGTAGCATTGTATATAATTCTTTTTCTTGCTTTAAAGATTTATTATAGCTATCGTACATCTTTTGGAATGAATCATGTCGTTTCTCATAAGTACTCTTTACTTTATCCGCCTGGTCTTTTAATTTATTATCTTCAATTTTCTTCACATGCTTATCAGCTGACTTCACTTCTTCTTGCGCTTTATTTAACGCCTCTTTTTCTTTAATAAGAACCTTTTCTCGTTCAGCTGTATTTTTCACCGCTTGATCAAGCTTATCCTTAACAGCCTGATTATTATCTTTTCCTTCTTGGACAATTTGATTATATAATACTTGCCCCTCTTTCTCTAATGACTCTAATTTTTTCGCATCTTCAAACATTGTTTTTTCTTGCTTGGCAGCATTTTCAAATGCAACATATAGCTCCTCTTCTGGTTTTGGGCCGAAACAACCAGCTAGTAAAGTCATTGATAATGCAGTTACAATTGCTAATTTATTATATTTCAACATCTTTTCCTCCTATTAATAAACGACCATCGTGCCAAAAATCTCATGAAAAACATGTAACTTCTTTATCTATTTCACGCTCGCATCTTTTTTACGAAGATCATCAATAATTATTTATACTGCTTGTACAATTTCCGTACTTGAAATTATGTAATGTCTTAAAACATAAAGGTATTTACCTTAATCTTACCTACTGCAAGAAACACGATAATGTTTCACCTGATAAAAGATGACCGTTTGTCTCACACGTCTATCATTCTATCATTCCCTTTCCCGCTTTCTATCAAATAATCCCTTTGTTCATTTTACACAGGACAAATGCTACCTTGCAACAATTTACAAATATTCTTTTTATCCCCTAAAAAGGAAAAGTGTAGAGCATGCTTTCCTCTACACTTTTAAAATGAAACGCATTGTGCAAAATGCATTGACACATCCACAGACAATTATATGCTGATTTCATATATTTTTAAAGACTTTTGTTACAAAAAAAAGTTTTCTTGTAACAAAAGACAAAAAAATGTTACAAAAAATTCTTTATATCATACTTCTTCAAATCAAAGTTTCATTCATGACTTTGCAAGTTTCTATAATTATACAATTGATTTTGTGCCTTTCTAAACAAATCTTCAAAAGTTTTCCCTTCTATCGGATAACTTGCCGCTCCAAATAACAGTGTGACACTTAATAAATCATTCGCTATTTCATTTTGAATATTTTTGATTAATCGATTTGTTATTGTTGACTTTTCATAGCCATTATCAATCGCTACAATAACATACTTATTTTCATCCCATTTAGTAACGACATCACCTTTTCGAATTGTCTTTACAATGGTATGTTCCAATTTTTGCACTAACACTTCCAACCTTTTTTCTTGCACTGTGTCTTTTAATCCTTCCCATTCTTTTACAGAAAGAATGTACACTGTAATATTACGAGAATCTCGTTCCGATAAAGCAGCTAATTTCCCAAAAAAATCAACAACAAAATCGTTGCTTGCCATTCCTCCTACTTCCGTATTCATACGCCCACTCTCTCTTTTATCATACCAATGTCCAAAATAGCAGCTTAGTATCATTTGCAATATATAAATAATAAAGACGGTATAAAATGATCGCGAATCCAGTTTTGTAATTACGTCCTGCAGCGCAATCCATTCTGTAACTGCCACTGTATTCCCAAGTAGTAATCCACTTATTTTCCCTTTATATTTCATACTTTCCCTCCCTTCTATACTAATATATACTTCTATAACAATAATGTTTTTCTACAAAATAAAAAATGTACATATTCCATGTACATTTCTACTTAAGCTCGTATACCTTTTCTATTTTATTTCATATATATACTATATATCGTTTTTAGAAAGGAGTGACCTATATGCTTCAAAAAGAAAATCTATCAGATATTATGCGCTTACTAGCTGGCTTTTTATTATCATTAAAATTACTATTTAACTCTTTCGGAATAAACTTCATTACAAACGATCAAATTGACGCTCTAGTAAATGTTATTTCATTTCTATTCATTCTATATTTTGGATACAAAAATAACTATGTTGGAAAAAAAGGAGTGGAACAAAAGAAATTACTCAAGAAGCACAATCTTCATTAAAGAAGGAACCTTTCGCACAGGTTCCTTCTTATCATTTTCTGACAACCACTTCATTTGTTTGTAGCGGTCCATATGATACTCCTTTATATTGAAATGTATATGTAGCCTGAAATAATGAATTGGGAGGAGCTTTATCTTTATTTGCTTTTATTTGACAAATTAATTCTACCCTTTCACTCGGCGATAGATTATCGATTCGCCACCTTACAAGCTGAAATAAAAACTCACTTATTCCCTTATCTGCTTTTAAAGAGTTTGGGATATACGCGAAATAATCACGAATCATATGGCTTACAACTACTCGCGAAATCATTTCAACGCCTTTGTTTTCAACTTCAAGTCGAATAATTAGTATGTCATTAACATCATAGATCATCTCATATGAAAATTTTTCTTTATACATACTACGGATTTGCAATGTGACTGCTACATTAGATGCTTCCGTGTCCTTTTTAGAACCATCAATCCACAAAACCGGCTGTAACGGTATAGAATACCTTCCTTGATCCGAAATTCGTTTCCATATTTTCATAATATATTCACCTCATTCCAGATGTATCATCTATACAACTTTATTCTGCCTCTCGATGCAATAAACTACACTAAGAAAAAATATTGAGCTTGTTACAAAACATTTTAAATTTTTCTTTTCCTTTTATCCTATTCGACAATATAAAGAAAAAACCATTTTTAATAGGTTGACACAGGTTATTCTTTATTAAATATTTTTTTACAATTTACTTCCTGAACTACATAAAAAAATAAATTCTTACTCTCTCTTTTCGTCAATATAATAAAATACTTTGGCTTAAGAAAACATTTACCTTTTAGTCAAATTTGACTATAATATAATTTATGATTTCCATCCTTTATATCATGTCAATGCAATTTTTTATAAATGAAGAGGGAACGATACAAACTGTACATAGAGTTTGTATACATTGCACTAAAAAACTTAAGTTAGTTTAATTTTTATTAAAGGAGGACTACTCTTGGAAGCACAACTTTCAAAAAACGACTCAAGTAAAACAAAATTTGTTGTTGCTGGTTTATTACTTGGTATTCTAATGGCAGCAATGGATAATACAATCGTTGCAACTGCGATGGCAACAATTGTCGGAGACTTAGGAGGGTTCGACAAATTCGTTTGGGTCACATCTGCCTACATGGTAGCAACAATGGCCGGAATGCCTATATTCGGTAAGCTTTCTGATATGTACGGACGAAAACGTTTTTATATTGGCGGACTAATTCTTTTCTTATTCGGTTCTGCACTTTGCGGGACAGCATCAAGTATTGAACAACTAAGCATTTATAGAGCCATTCAAGGAATTGGTGGCGGCGCTCTTATGCCGATCGCATTTACAATTATGTATGATATATTCCCGCCTGAAAAACGCGGAAAAATGACCGGACTATTTGGTGCTGTTTTCGGAACATCTAGTGTTTTCGGACCTTTATTAGGTGCTTACATTACAGATTATATAAGTTGGCACTGGGTCTTCTATATTAATATTCCATTAGGACTTATTTCCTTCTTCTTCATTACTAAATACTATAACGAGTCTCTAGAATATCGAAAACAAAAAATTGACTGGGCTGGTGCTATTACACTTGTCATTAGTATTATTTGCTTGATGTTTGCCCTAGAACTTGGTGGTAAGGAATATGCATGGAACTCTAATGTGATTATTGGTTTATTTTCAACTGTTGTTATTATGCTTATTATTTTCTTCTTCGTAGAAAGAAACGCAACCGAGCCTATTATTTCTTTCCATTTATTTAAAAAACCTTTGTTTGCAGCTAGCCAAGGTGTTGCCTTTTTCTATGGCGCAGCTTTTATCATCTGTACAGTTTATATTCCAATCTTCGTTCAAGGTGTTCTCGGTGGTTCAGCCTCAAATGCTGGATTAATTTTGACACCTATGATGGTAGGATCTGTAATTGGAAGTCAAACTGGTGGACAGTTAGCTTCACGAACAAGTTATCGTAACATCATGATAGTATCTGGGGTTTTCTTCGTTCTTGGTATTTATTTACTAAGTACTTTAACTATGGAAACACCTCGTACACTCGTAACAATGTTTATGGTGCTTGCTGGACTTGGAGTTGGATTCTCCTTCTCAGTTTTAAGTATGGCATCTATTCACAAACTAGAAATGAGAGATCGCGGTTCTGCTACATCAACAAATTCATTCTTCCGTTCACTCGGTATGACTCTTGGTGTAACGATTTTCGGTACAATTCAAAATCATGTTTTCACTGATAAATTAAAAGCAGTCTTCCCTCCTGAACTAGCAAAAATGGCTCCTAAAGGTGGAGACACAAGCTTTTTATTATCACCAAATGCTACTGAAAAGCTACCTCCTGAAGTACTGAGCGGAATTAAGGAGGCTCTTGCAACATCTATTGCTAATACGTTCTTCTGGGCACTTATTCCGGCCATACTAAGTATTATTTGTATTTTGCTTATGGGAAATGAGCGCCTCTTCACAGGACCAGAAACGAAACAAAAACAAAAGAAAGTAAGTTAGTATAGAAAAAAGAAACGGCATATCCCTTTATGAAAAAGGATATGCCGTTTATAATATATATAAAGTTTCTATATACAGGAGTTGAGACAGCATGAGTATGAAATTAGTCATTCTCGGCTTGCTACTCGAAGGAGATAAACATCCATATGAAGTGCAGCACATTATGAAAGAACGACACATGGATTGTTATATTAAATACGCAAAAGGATCACTGTACTACGCCTTCGAGCAATTAGAAAAGCAAGGCGCAATTCGCATTACAACTATTGTTCGAGATACGAATAGACCAGATAAAACAATCTTTCATATAACAGAAGAAGGTAAACGGCTATTTCACACGTTACTATTAAAACAGTTCGAAGCAAAAAACCAAATATATAAACCGATCTATTCCGCAATCTCTTTTGCTCATTTTGGTGATGATCGAGAGTTAGTTCCTATTTTAGAAAAAAAGAAAAATGATACCGTTCAATATTTACATAAAATGCAAACTATATACGATTGTAGCAAAGGGAACATTCCACGTGCACAACTATACATTTTACAAAGCGTTATTGAGCATATTACCGTTGAATTACAATGGTTAAACACCCTCCTTACAGATGCAGTGGCAGGACGGCTTTCAGAAATTGATATTGATGAAGGTTAAGTTTCCGAAGAAG
>NZ_JBALMG010000037.1:209646-218814 GCF_036963225.1 Bacillus sp. JJ783
CTTCTTCGGAAACTTAACCACAATTTATTTCAATTCTCACACCTTTTCTCCACTCATTAAAATCAGAATATTTAAAATAATAATTAATAAAAAACTTTAGAATTTTCTCTTTTTAAAACAGTGGACAAAATTCAAAAAATTGTGTTAGAATTTGTTTCAATATCATATCGCTTGTTAAATTCCTTTCAAAAGGAAAATAGGTACACGGAAATTTCGTTTCGTGTTTAAAAGGGAAGCTTGGTGAAACTCCAACACGGTCCCGCCACTGTAAATGCTGAGATTTCTTTTCTATGCCACTGTGAAAACGGGAAGGTGAAAGAAATTATATAAAGCATAAGTCAGGAGACCTGCCTGTTTTAACAACACTGATAGACTCACGGATGATGATGAGGTGTTAAAAACAAAAAGGAAGGCTTATTTTTCTATGCCTTTATGCTTTTTGTTATAGGTATTTCCGAGTAAACGGAAATGCTTACTTTCAATTAGGGAGGAATTTAAAATGGCAATTCAAACAAGTAACTTAGGTTATCCACGTATCGGACTACAACGAGAGTGGAAAAAAACATTGGAAGCTTTTTGGTCCAATAAAATTGATGAAGAACAATTTTTAACGACAATGAAAGAAATTCGCCTTCAACACGTCAAAGTACAGCAAGAAAAAGGAATTGAATTAATTCCAGTTGGCGATTTTACATATTATGACCACGTTCTGGATACGGCCTACATGTTAGGATTCATCCCGTCACGTTTTTCAGAGTTTACCTCTTACCTTGATGTATATTTTGCAATGGCACGCGGCTCTAAAGATCATGTTGCTTCTGAAATGACAAAATGGTTTAACACAAACTATCATTACATTGTTCCTGAATATGAAGAAGGATTACAAATCTCTTTAAAAGACAATCGTCCTCTTCGTTTATATGAAGAAGCGAAAAAAGAGTTAGGCGTTGATGGAAAACCAGTTATTTTAGGACCTTATACATTCCTAAAACTAGCAAAAGGTTATAACGAAGAGCAATTTGCCACTATTTTAAAAGAGCTAGTTGCACCTTATGTACAATTATTCTCTGAATTACACGCAGCTGGAGCACAAATTATTCAAGTTGACGAACCAATCTTCGCATCTTTAACAAAAGATGAAATTAATCAAGCGAAAGAACTTTACGAAGCTATTCATAAAGAAGTTCCGAATGCTAATCTTCTTCTACAAACATATTTTGATAGTGTAGAAGAGAACTATGAAGAAATCATTACATTCCCTGTTTCTGGTATTGGATTAGACTTTGTTCATGGCAAAGAAGGTAATGTAAATGCTATTTCAAAATATGGATTCCCAGCTGATAAAATTTTAGCTATCGGTTGTATAGATGGCCGTAACATTTGGAGAGCTGATCTTGATGATGTACTTTCTTTATTTACAACATTACAAAATCAAATCACAGCAAAAGGTTTCATTGTTCAACCTTCTTGTAGCTTATTGCATACTCCAATTGATAAAACGGGAGAAACGCACTTAGCAACTGAATTATTTGATGCACTTGCATTTGCTAATCAAAAATTAGAAGAACTAGTCCTTATCCATTCTGCTCTTACTAAAGGTGTAGAAAGCATAAGTAGCGATTTGACAACATATCGTAATGCACATCATGCAATCCGCTCATCAGCTGCACGTAATCGTGAAGATGTAAAAGTGGCACGTACATCACTTAAAGAAGATGATTTCTCACGTCCTCTTCCATTTGAAAAACGATATGAACTACAGCAAATAGCTTTACAATTACCGTTGTTACCAACAACAACTATCGGTAGCTTCCCGCAAACATCTGAAGTTCGTCAAACACGTAAACAGTGGCGTAACGGCGATATTACAAATGAACAATATAATCAATTCATTGAACAAGAAACTGCAAAGTGGATTCGTTACCAAGAAGATATTGGTCTTGATGTACTAGTACATGGTGAATTCGAAAGAACTGACATGGTGGAATATTTTGGCGAAAGACTTGCTGGTTTCTCCTTTACTAAAAACGGATGGGTACAATCATACGGTTCCCGTTGCGTAAAACCACCTGTTATTTATGGTGATGTTGCCTTTATAAGTGGAATGACTATTAAAGAAACTGTATATGCACAAAGCTTAACAGAGAAAGTAGTAAAAGGTATGCTCACTGGACCTGTCACTATTTTAAATTGGTCATTCGTTCGAAATGATATTTCAAGAAAAGAAGTTTCATATCAAATTGCATTAGCACTTCGTCATGAAATTGAATTACTTGAATCTTCCGGAATTAGAGTAATCCAAGTCGATGAGCCTGCACTTCGTGAAGGTATGCCGTTAAAAGAAAAAGATTGGGATGCATACATTACATGGGCAGTTCAATCATTCCTTTTAGCAACATCTTCTGTAGAAAATGAAACACAAATTCATACTCATATGTGTTACAGTAACTTCGAAGATATTGTAGATGCAATTCGTGCATTAGATGCAGATGTTATTTCTATCGAAACATCAAGAAGTCATGGCGAATTTATTAATACATTAAAACATACAACATATGAAAAAGGAATTGGTCTAGGTGTATATGATATTCATAGCCCACGTGTCCCAAGTAAAGATGAAATGTTCGCAATCTTAGAACAATCTTTACGCGTATGTGATCCTAAATATTTCTGGATTAATCCAGACTGTGGTTTAAAAACACGAAGAACTGAGGAAGTTATACCTGCTTTAGAGCACATGGTTCAGGCAGCAAAAGACGCTCGTTCTCTCCTAAAAACAAACGCATAATAAAAAACGTGTTATCCTTCAAAAAGGATAACACGTTTTTCTATTCTACACTCTCAAAATAGAAGTCGTATTGTACTTTATACAATTCATCGTCTGTTGGCTCTTCAAGAGGAGTTGCCTGCAAGACTATCATATATTCCCCGTTAGGAATAGGAATATGCAATTTATTAGAAAGAATACTTGTTATATATACTTCTTCATTCTTCACTGTGAAAGGAACTGATATCGTTCTAACCACTTCTTCTTTCTCAATATGATTTCCGCAAGTAACTTCTACTTCACAAGTATAGTCAGAGATTGCTTCAAAAATAATAGCTCCATCCACCTCAGCATAGCCTCTTTCAAAATCTTCAGGAGTCCAATCTACATAAGGCTGCTGACCATCATAATTCATTATCATTAATTGCGAATATGAAATTGTTAATTCCATAACTACCCCTCTCCTCCACTATGAAATGTATGCCAATTACTATTTCACTTCAAATTTCACACGCGTACCATCTGGATATTTGTCTAGCTTATTCCCTACCCAAGAACCTGCACCGCGGTTATCTGCTGGACTTATATATTCAATATGGGCTCCTTTTCCACCCTCCTTACACATCGCCATCGGCCATTCATCACGATCATAACCTTTCTTCGTCGGATATGGCGCTAACGATAATTTCCTTCTATCCGCTGCACCATTACGATCAATTGTGCACATTTCTGAATGCCCTTCTTTTATAGCATCCGTTATATGTTTCCCGGTCTCTGGATATCGTTCTTTCGGGAACTCTAGAATTTGATCATACGTAGTTGTTTTTTTAGTACTTGTCTCCTCTGGCACAAGTACTTCATATACCGCTACCAAAAGAGAAAGAATTGCAATAATTGAAATGATAATACCTTTAAATTGCTTCATGTGTACCTCCGTGTTCCTACCAATTTCTTTTCCTCAGTTATTATAACAAACTTCTTCTATGTATGTTTTCAGACATTATTTTAGCTTTTCCTCTCCATTTCGCCAAAAACATTCATTTTTCCTCATCTTTTCACTAATGCTGTAGAAAACTAATAACCTTCCGACATTCTTTTTCAAAGGAAGTCCTCATAAAAGATTGAAATGATATATACGATACTTTTTGGGGAGGAACTATCATGGAAGCTATTTATAAAACGAAAGATGTTACAAATAAAACAGGTATCCCAAAACATATAGTCCGAAAATATAGCCAACTCTTAGAGGAACACGGTTATATTATTTCCAAAACAGCTGATGCTCGTATTTATAAATTGGATGATTTAAAACTATTGAAATCTATACATGAAAGAGCTGCTACATTACAAGAAGACATTTCAGAAACAATACCTATTATTTTAAAAGAAAAAGAGGCCCCACCTGTCCCTGTTATTCAAGATAAACAAGAGATACAACCGAAAGAAGATGGACGTAACTTTGAGGAGTTCATGTTAAAACTTGAAATGCTTGCTCAATTAAATGAAGCAATTATTCATCAAAACTCTACTCTCATTACACAAAATCGTTTAAAAGACGAGAAATTAGATGAACTAATGCAACAAGTTTATGTAAAAGAAGGCTCTCAAGAAAAAATGTTACAAGAGCTAGTTGTTCACGCTGCTCAAACAGATGCACTCCAAAAAGAAAAGATGGACTTATTAATGAATCATATGTATAAGCGAGAATCCAAACAAGAAGAAAAAATGAATAAACTTGTCAATCAAATTTACAATAAAGATAGCAACCGCGATGCACAACTTATGCAAGTTATTCGCGAAATTCAAGAAACAAAAAAATTAGTCGCCGCCTCAAAAGAGCAAAGCTTCTTTCAATCATTTAAAAGTTTATTCGTTCGAACAAAACAAGATAAAATAAATGAATGAAATTTCGTATGTTTTTCTAATGCAAGATAAAATAAAAAGTTACCTTCTACCGGTAACTTTTATTCCTTATATCGTACAGCTGGCAATATAATAATAGCTTCAGTTCCTTTTCCGCTTTCACTTTTATATTCCAATGTACCATTATGCGCTTGTAAAATACTAAATGTTACCATAAGACCTAATCCTGTCCCTTTTTCTTTTAAAGAATAATACGGTTGTCCAAGCCTTGCTAACTGTTCTTTTGTCATTCCAACACCACTATCTTTAACTCTTATTATTATCATTTCATCTTTTTGAATAGCCGTTACTTTTAAATACCCTTTGTTTCCTTGAATTGCTTCAATACCGTTTTTAACAACATTCATAATAGCTTGCTTCAATTTCGCCTTATCGCCGATAGTATAAAGGCTCTCAGAAATCTCAACTTGCAAATAAACGCCCTGCATCGCTGCAAATGATGACATAAGAGTTGTCATTTCAATTAATTGTGCTGATAAACAAATATGTTCTTTTTTTTCAATTTGAGGCCTTGCTAAATTTAAATAATCTGAAATAATCTGTTCAGCACGATCCAGTTCAGCTAATACGAGACGCATATAATCTTTGTTTTTTACGTCTTCCGTACTCTCTAGCAATTGAATAAACCCTCGTACAACAGTGAGAGGGTTTCGAACTTCATGTGCAACACTTGCAGCTAACTCACTTATAATATTAAGTTTTTCTGATTTTTGCATTTCTGTACGCAATAATGCATTTTCGTTTAAATACTCAGTCAAATACACTTGAAATACCATTGTCATAACCATAATAAGTGATGCAAATATATACCCACTATATAGATTAGATATGTACGGTGTAAAACCTGTTTCTAAAAGGACATTCAACATCCCGACTACTAATGAAACAAGAACATAAAATGATGCAATCATAAAAGCTAATATTAGCTTCTTATCTCTTGAAAACAGAGACCATTTCTTTGACAAAAACAATGGAATTATCGAAAGAAATATAACTTCTACGATAGGCAACCAACTGAGCCCCTTAGAAATCCATTCATATGCAACAAAAATAATGGCAGGAATGAGCCCAACAATCCCACCATATAAAAAACCACTAACAATTGGGATTGGATGGAAATTGTATCCGCAAACGGTACCAAAACAAATAGAGTATGTCATGGAGAGAACGAGTGTAACGCTAGATAAAAACATAATAAAGTAGCGATTAGGCTTCGGAAGCATTTCTTGATAACGATTTAAACGAATCGCTTCATATAAAAATAGTGGTAAAATAATGATGGCAATTTGGATCATTAAATCACGAATCAGCTCCATAGCCTGTCATCCCCTATATGTATTTTGATATGATTATATCATTTTATAAGTCTATTTGTTTTAAAATTTTGATTTTTCTTAACATTTTTGTTAATTATTTGTTAACAACTAATAATAAATGTTACAAATTTCCGAAATGATTGTAAACCCTGTACCAAATTTCCTTCGTGCAGTATACAATGAATACGGATTACAAAGAAAATAAAAAACACTTCACTAGACGGACAACTATTGCAAAATACAGCATATAATCCATACTATCTATGTTTACAAATAAGTGATCATTACTTTAGTAGGAGGAAGATAAATATGGCGGGTACTACGCTTGTTTTAAAAGAAGAAAATTTGGTTGTGCTAGAAAACGTTGAAAAATCAGTATACGAAGAATTGCAACATAAAGCAGGGGAAGAAGATTGTACATGTGCTGTAAATGAATCCGTTGTCCATCTTGGCAGAGTATCTTCCGTACTTTGGAACGAAGATGAAATAGATTGGGAATACGGTTATTAAAAGTCGCTTGCAGCGGCTTTTTTTTGTTTATGCTTAAACAAATGGAGTGAAACTTTAATTAACTCACACAACTTATACTCTTATGGACATTTGGATCCTCACATAATTTCTTACTTCCACTGAATTTTAAAAATAGCGGGGGAATTTTATAAACAAAGCGTAATAGTTAAAAATATGATAAAATGAACTTAATTTTCAAACGGAAGAAAGGGAGATACAATGGAACAATTCATTAATCCTAGAGTGAAGGACATCCAAATTTCTGGAATCCGTCAGTTCTCTAACATGATTCAAAACTATGATAATCTCATCTCTTTAACAATTGGGCAACCCGACTTCCCTACACCTTCTTTAGTAAAAGAAGCTGCTAAACGGGCCATTACAGAAAATTATACAAGCTATACACATAACGCTGGTTTACTAGAATTACGCGAAGCAGCTTGTAACTTTGTAAAGGATCGCTACGATTTACATTATTCACCTGAAAACGAAACCATTGTTACAATCGGCGCTAGTGAAGCGATTGATGTTGCATTCCGAACTATTTTAGAACCAGGAACGGAAGTAATTTTACCTGCTCCTATTTATCCTGGTTACGAGCCGATTATTCGACTATGCGGTGCAACTCCCATTTTTATAGATGTTCGTGAAACTGGATTTCGTTTAACAGCTGAAGCTCTGCAAAATGCAATTACAGAACGAACAAGATGCGTCGTT
Source organism: Bacillus sp. JJ783 (assembly GCF_036963225.1). Taxonomy (NCBI): domain Bacteria; kingdom Bacillati; phylum Bacillota; class Bacilli; order Caryophanales; family Bacillaceae; genus Bacillus; species Bacillus sp. JJ783. The sequence continues at coordinate 216,880 of NZ_JBALMG010000037.1, forward strand.
TTACCGTATCCTTCTAATCCAACTGGTGTTACCTTATCAAAAGAAGAATTAGAAGATATTGTATCTATCTTAAAAGATAAGAATATTTTCGTTCTTTCCGATGAAATTTATAGCGAACTTGTATATGAAGGGCAACACACATCTATTGCTCAATTCCCAGAAATGCGTGAGAAGACTATTGTCATTAATGGCTTAGCCAAATCACATTCTATGACAGGATGGCGTATTGGATTTTTATTTGCTCCTAATTATTTAGCAAAGCATATTTTAAAAGTTCATCAATACAATGTGACATGCGCTAATTCAATCGCCCAACATGCTGCAATTGAAGCGTTAACAGCTGCTAAAGATGCACCTAAGATGATGCATCATCAATATAAAAAGCGCCGTGATTACGTATATAATAGACTCATTCAAATGGACTTAACAGTCGAGAAGCCAACGGGTGCATTTTATTTATTCCCATATGTCGGAAACTTAACATCTTCATCATTTGATTTTGCACTTGATCTTGTAAAAGAAGCTGGGCTGGCCGTCGTTCCTGGAACGGCATTTTCTGAATATGGTGAAGGCTACCTTCGCCTTTCCTATGCTTATAGTATGGAAACTTTAAAAGAAGGCTGCGACCGTTTAGAAGCCTTTCTAAAGCAAAAAGCTAAGAGTTAAACTCTTAGCTTTTTTTTACATACTGATCACAAGTTTGACGCTTCAATAATTTATGCGGAATAATAATGCATTTTGAAGTAGACTCAGAATGCTCTACCTTATCAACTAAAGCTTTTGCCGCTTCATACCCTAATTGATAAATATTCACATCAACTGTTGAAAGCGGTGGACTAGCAATTTCTGATAATAAAGCATTATTAAAACTTACAATAGAAACATCTTTCGGTACAACAAACCCTTTTTTAGAAAGTGCACTTAACACGCCAAGTCCAATTAAATCATCCGTTGCCATAATTGCCGTCGGTGGTTGCTTTAGTCCCATTAATTCCTCAACAGCCTGTTGACCACTCTCTCTTGAAAAATCAAAGTGTAAAATATACTCTTTCGGTAGTAGAATATCTCCTAATTTCAAAGCATCACTCATACCTGCCAAACGATCTCTCGTTACAAGTAAATCTGATCCACCACCAATGAATGCGATTTGTTTATGCCCTAATGAAATTAAATACTCGGCTACTTCTCTTGCGGCTGTATAATTATCATTATCTACATATGTAATTTCATCTTTTCGATCATATGGTTTTCCGATTAAGACAAACGGGAAATTTTGATTATGCAGATATTGAATGATCCGATCGTTTTCTCTTGAATACAAAAGAATAATTCCACCAATTTGGCGCCCTTGTACCATCTTTACAACACCATTAAAAATTTCGTCCTCCGTTTCACCTGTCGACATATAAAGCGCATACCCTTCCATATGTGCAAATGAACTAATTCCTCTTATAACTTCTGGGAAAAATGGATTTTGAAAAGCTTTACTTGCAGAACTCGGCATAACGAGTCCAAGCGTTTTCGTTGTTTGATTCGCAAGGTTTCTTGCATTTAAATTTGGGTGATAGCCTAGTTCACTCATTACTTTTCGAACACGGCGCTTTGTTTTTTCACTTATACTTGGATTATCAGCAATTACACGTGAAACCGTCGACGGTGCAACATTTGCCTTCTTCGCCACATCTTTAATTGTAACTGTCATAAAAAATCCCCTCCTCTCACTTCTCTGCCCTATTTCATATATTGTTATCTTGCATCTGTGCAAGTAGTAGGAGAAGTCGCAAACTTCCATCACTTCGTTCTATCTCACAAAAATTATCTTATTCTCCCTCTCCATGTATTGTAAGGGAAATAGCTCTATTTTCCTATACTATAATATACTATTTATTTCACATCTTTTCTCATGCTATGTCAAATCTCTTTTCATCTCCCTAT
>NZ_JBALMG010000037.1:218837-228515 GCF_036963225.1 Bacillus sp. JJ783
ATAGGGAGATGAAAAGAGAAATGGGACGTAATGTCCCATTTTCATCCTTTCGTACCTCCAGCTGTTAAACCGGAAACAAAATATTTTTGCAGCGATAAGAATAAAATAGAAATCGGAATTGCAATTAATACTGATCCAGCTGCAAATGTTGTAAATTCATTACCAAATTTCTTCGCTACCATTTCATATAACCCAACTGCTAAAGTATAATTTTCCGGTGTGCGTAAAATAATACTTGCTAAAATAAAGTCTGTAAATGGACCGATGAAAGTAAATAACGCTACAACCGCTACGATTGGTTTTGCAAGTGGCATAATAATTTGCCAAAAAATACGGAAATGCCCCGCTCCATCCATTCGAGCTGATTCATCCAACTCTTTCGGAATCGTATCAAAATACCCTTTCATAAGCCATGTATTCATCGGAATTGCTCCGCCCACATAAATTAAAATTAATGCAAGATGTGTATCAATTAATCCTGTTAACTGCGCTAATATATATAGCGCGATTAACGCTGCAAAATTCGGGATCATTTGGAGAATTAAAAATGTTAATAAACCATTCTTTCTTCCAACAAAACGATATCTCGAAAATGCATAAGCAGTAAAGCTAATGGCTAACACAGAAAAAATCATCGTCATAACACTAACTTTTAAAGTATTTTTATACCAAAGTAAGTAATTACTTGAATCAAGATCAAGTAGCTTGCGATAATGATCTAACGTGGCATTTTTCGGAATAATGTTAGAACCAGACAAACTATCTCCTGGATTAAACGATGAACCAATTATCCATAGTAATGGATAGAAAATAATCGCACACATTATGAAGATAACTAAATAACTTAATGAAAGACGTAACATCTTTTGTCGTTTAATATTCATTTACATCATATCCTCTTCTTGGAATGATTTTGTTCTCTTAAATTGCCATAACGCAACTGTAATAACGATTAACGATAAAATCATTGTAAGAGCTGCTGCTTTTCCGTACTGAGCCGAAGTCATCGTTAACTTATAGATCCATGAAATTAAAATATCTGTTCCACCTGCATTTTGTCCAGACACAGCAGGTCCCCCGCTATTAAATAGATAAATAATACTAAAATTATTAAAGTTAAACGTATATTGTGTAATTAAAATTGGAGCTGTTGCATATAGAACGAGCGGCAATGTAATTTTGCGGAACTGTTGCCAAGCTGTTGCACCATCTACTGTAGCTGCTTCATACAGTTCTCCTGGAATCGATTGCAATATACCTGTTGTCATTGCAAAAACAAACGGGAAGCCAAGCCACGTTTGAATCATAATTAAAGCGATTTTCGACCAAAATGGATCAGTCATCCAAGCAATCTTTTCAATCCCGAATAAAGCTAATACTTGATTGTTAATCGCTCCGAATGTTTCATTAAACATACCAGCAAATACAAGAATAGATACGAATGCTGGAACAGCCCACGGTAAAATGAAGATTGTTCTAATAACAGCCTTCCCTTTAATCCCAGGCTGGTTTACGATAATCGCTAAAAAAATACCCAGTGCAACTTGTAATGTCGTTGCAACGAATGTCCAAATGACAGTCCAAGAGAATACACTTAAAAATGTATCTCTCCACATTGGTAATGTGAAAATATCAATAAAGTTTTTAAAGCCCACCCAATCTACTAATTTAGCTGGAGGGGAGTGATATAAATCATAGTTTGTAAATCCAATTAAGATAACAAAAATGATTGGAAACACGACAACAAAGATAAGTAATAGAAACCCTGGTGAAACCATTAAATACGGAAAACCTTGATCTAATAAATTGCGATATTGCTCTTTAACTGAGTTTAATGGTGTCCCTATATCGCGTTTTTTCCCATTTTGGTATGCATCATATAAGTTAAATGCATATACCCCTAGTCCAAACACGACAACAATAAGTGCCAAAATCCCTTCTACTAATAGAAAGACAGAATGGTCACGTGGAACTTCTGTACCGAGCGTTACAATTCCCCATAATCCTATATTTAATAAATCAGCAAATGCTACAATAAATGAGCCTGTTAATACTAGAAAAATAAGACCTTTTACGTATTGTTTATTATATATTTGGCCCATGCCTGGAATAATAGATAACATGGTCGCCATTTTCCTATGCTTTGAACCGTTCACATCTTTCGTTGGTTCTATAGATGTTTGCATGTTCCTTCCCCCTTTTTTCTTCCTACTTGGAAGGGAGAGAATTCGTGCCTCTCATATTTAGAGGCACGAATTTCACCTTATTTTTTATTGCTGTGGTTTGCCTCAATATTACCTTTAATTTGTTTCACTGCATTATCAAGTGCTGCTTTTGGCTCTTGTTTATTTGATACAACTAATTGAAGCGCATCTCCAGCTGGTTTCCAAACTTCTTGCATTTCTGGAATATTCGGCATTGGGATTCCATTTTCTGATTGAGTCGCAACTGCTTTTGCAGCCTCATTATCTTTAATAATTGGATCTTCCATCACTGATTTTACTGGAGGAATTTCTTTTGTTTTCTCAAATCGAATTTTCGCGTTTTCTTCATTTGTTACCCACTCAGTGAATTTTGTAGCTAAATCATTTTGTTTAGAGAAACTTGTTACATGCCATCCTTTTACCCCAACAAATGTTTTCATCGGTTGACCATTTGGTAATTTCGGCATTGGAGCAACACCATAATCAATTCCAGCCTTTTCCATTGCTTGGAATGCCCATGGACCATTCATAATAGATGCTGCTTTTCCTTCATTAAATAATCCATCTGCAGCTGAACCGCCAGATTCACCAATAATTCCTTTTGGTAATAATTTTTCTTTATACCATTTTTGAATATATTCAGCACCTTGTACTGCACCACTATTATTTAATCCAATATCTGTCGGAGTCAGTTTTCCATCTTTTTCACCAAATACATAACCGCCCATACCCGCCATAAATGCGTTAGCAAAATAGAAGTTATCTCCTAATGTTAAAAATCCGTACTTGTCATCTTTCGTAAAGTCTTTTGAGAAGTTATACAGCTCATCCATCGTTTCTGGTGCTTTTGGCATTAATTTTTTATTATAAATAAAGATTGGTGTTTCAATTGCTTTTGGTAAACCGTATAGTTTTCCGTCGTATGTTTGTGCCTTTATTGATAAATCTGTAAATTTATTTTTTACCGTATCATCCACTTTCACCTCTGAAAGTAGCCCTTCTGTTACCGCATTACCAATATGATCATGCGGTAATGTTACAACATCTGGTCCTGTACCAGCTGGACCGTCGAGACGAAGTTTTTCTATTTGTTTCGTCATCTGAACCTCTACAACTTTTACTTTCACATTATATTTCTTTTCAAAACTTTTCACTGCCGGCTCTAGACCAACACCTTTTTTCTCATCTTCCCAAACGAGAAGATCATAATCTTTCTTCTCGTTACTTGCTTCTTTTTTCCCTGAATCTTTCGGTCCACATGCAGATAACATACCGATTGACAATGCTGAAATCGTTAATAGTGATAATGCTTTCTTCATCCCAAAAACCTCCCTAAATTGTCTATGTACCTCTTTAATTGAAAACGTTTGCATTCCATAGTTTAATAAAAGCACAAACAATATCATAATCTATGAAAACGTTTGCGCTATTTGTCTATCATTATACATCCTTTTATTCATTTTGCAAATATTAATTTTTTTAATATTGCCGTTATACTCTTTATCCATTGACTTTATATAAAATGAATACTACTCTTATAAGCAACATTAAAGTTATGGGAAAGCAATCGTTTGCAACATAATCTTTATTATTACGTTTAAGGGAACGATATGTATAGAGATATTAAAGGGGGATTTTCTATATGTTTAAAGAAGCGATCTATCATAGGCCGAAAGATAATTATGCATACGCTTACGACGAAAAAACGATTCACATCCGGATGCGTACAAAAAGAGAGGATATTCACACCGCCGCTCTCATCTACGGTGATCCTTATGAATGGCAAGATGGGAAATGGATTACAGCGAGTACACCGATGAAAAAAACTGGTTCTACTGAGTTATTTGATTATTGGTCAATTTCCATCGAACCACAATTTAAACGCTTACGTTATGGATTTGAATTAATAAATGATGCAGAAACTCTTATTTATACAGAACGAGGATTTTTTTCTAACATTCCAAATGATGATGTTGGTAACTTTTTCTGTTTTCCATTTATTCATGCAAACGATGTATTCAAAGCACCTTCCTGGGTTAAAGACACAGTTTGGTATCAAATTTTCCCAGAACGATTCGCTAATGGGGATCGCACACTGAATCCAGAAAACACCCTTCCTTGGGGAAGTACTGAACCAACTCCAACTAATTTTTTCGGCGGAGATTTTGCTGGTATTATTCAAAACCTTGATTACCTTGTTAAACTTGGAATTTCAGGAATATATTTCACTCCTATTTTCAAAGCTCATTCGAATCATAAATATGACACAATTGATTACATGGAAATCGACCCACAATTCGGGACGAAAGAAACTTTCAAAAAACTCGTTCAGGCGTGTCATAAACATGGTATAAAAGTAATGCTCGACGCTGTTTTTAATCATAGCGGATACTTCTTTGATAAATTTCAAGATGTGCTATACCATGGTGAGAATTCCGCCTATAAAGATTGGTTCCATATTCATGAATTTCCAATTATAACCGAGCCACTTCCTAACTATGATACTTTCGCATTTACACCATATATGCCTAAATTAAATACGGCACATCCAGATGTAAAAGAATATTTACTTGAAGTAGGTCGTTATTGGGTAAGGGAATTCCATATAGATGGTTGGCGCCTTGATGTGGCAAATGAAGTTGATCACAGTTTTTGGAGAGAATTCCGAAGTGAAATAAAAGCATTAAATCCTGAAGTATATATTTTAGGCGAAATTTGGCACGATGCACTCCCATGGCTACAAGGAGATCAATTTGATGCTGTCATGAGCTATCCTGTTACAAACGCTCTACTCTCTTACTTTGCTAACGATTCCATTAAAGCGAGTGAATTCACGAAACAAATTACAGATTCTTTACATTCCTACTCTATGAATGTAAATGAAGCGGCATTTCATTTATTAGACAGTCATGACACACCAAGAATTTTAGCGACATGTAACGGGGATAAAAATAAGTTAAAGTTACTCTATGTATTCCACCTTTCTTTCATTGGTTCTCCTTGTATTTATTACGGTGATGAAATCGGCATGGATGGTGACATGGACCCTGGTTGTCGTAAATGTATGGTATGGGACGAAAAAGAACAAGACACTCTTTTATTTACACATATACAAACATTAATTTCATTACGGAAACAATATAAATCATTTGGAGGACACGGTACTTTTCAATTCATTGAGGCAAATGATGAACATAATTATATTTCTTATACAAAAACATATGAAGATGAAACTATCTTTTTCGTTTTAAATCCTACTAACAGTGAAGTTACAACTTCACTCCCTCTTCGTATTACTGGGAAGAAAATAATTAACATTTATACAAATGAAGAATTTTCAGCGGAAGCAAGTGTATTACAAGTTACACTTCCACCGTACGGATTCTCTATTTTAAAATGGTAATAGAAAAAGCCTTATGCCAGGGTGGCATAAGGCTTTTTCTTATTTCAATTTAAATACCATTGCTTCATATGGTCGTAACGTAATGTTTTCTATCGATACATTTTCTACGTCATAATTGTATATTAATAACTCGGATTCACTATAAATAATATCCTCAGGCAATTCAAATACACATTCATCTGCAGTGAAGTTTGCAATCACCAGAAGCTTTTCTTCTTCATATGTTCTTACATAAGCAAAAATAGAAGGGTTATTTTCTAGTATTAAATCATATGTTCCATACACAACTATTTCATTGTTTTTGCGTAACTCAATCAATTTTTTATAGTAATAAAAAATCGATTCTTCGTCTTGGATTGCATGTTTCACATTAATCTCTTTGTAGTTAGGGTTTACCGCAATCCAAGGCTCACCCGTTGTGAATCCAGCATGTTCTCTATCATCCCACTGCATCGGGGTTCTAGCATTATCTCGGCCCTTTATATATATAGACTGCATCACTTTATCTATATCTTCGCCGCGCTCTATAACTTTTTCTTTATACATATTTAATGTTTCAATATCTCGATATTCATCAATCGATTCAAATCGAACATTGGTCATTCCGATTTCTTCTCCTTGATAAATATATGGTGTCCCTTTCATCATATGAAGCACTGTCGCTAACATTTTTGCTGATTCAGTACGATAAGCTCCATCATTACCAAAACGAGATACAACGCGAGGCTGGTCATGGTTATTCCAATAAAGGCTATTCCAGCCTGTTTGTTCTAATGCTTTTTGCCACTTTGTTAAATTTTGTTTCAAAGTAATAAGTGAGCATGGTTTTACATCCCATTTCCCACCTTCTCCAGAATCTAAATCCATATGTTCAAATTGGAATACCATTTGCAGTTCTTTTCTAGCTTCTCCTGTATACAATTTAGCTTCTTCTGTCGTTACACCAGGCATTTCCCCAACCGTCATAATGTCATACTGAGACAATACGTCTTCATTCATTTCATGCAAATACTTATGAATGTTCGGACCGTTCATAAAATGTTTATGCCCTGAAACATATCCTTCTTCATCCGTTTCAACAGCTGGTAAGCCATCTTCTTTAGAAATAAAATTAATAACATCCATACGGAACCCATCAATTCCTTTTTCTAACCAAAACTTCATCATGTCATAAACATCTTGTCTTACCTTTTCATTATCCCAGTTTAAATCTGGCTGTTTTTTAGAAAACAGATGCAAATAATATTCATCTGTCATTTCATCATATTGCCATGCAGAGCCACTAAATGCTGCTCCCCAGTTATTCGGCTCGTTCCCTTCATTTCCAGGACGCCATATATAATAGTCTCTATATTTATTTTCTTTTGATTTACGTGATTCAATAAACCAATTATGTTCATCTGAAGTATGATTAACAACTAAGTCCATCATAAGTCTCATATTACGTTTATGCATTTCATGTAATAGTTCATCCCAGTCTTCCATTGTTCCGAACTCATTCATAATTTTACAATAATCACTTATATCGTAACCATTATCATCGTTTGGAGATTCATAGACTGGTGATAACCAAATTACATCAATACCTAGTTCTTTTAAGTAATCTAGCTTTGAAAGAATACCACGAAGATCCCCTATGCCATCACCGTTACTATCCATAAAACTACGAGGATAAATTTGATATACTACACTTTCTTTCCACCATTGTTTTTCCATTATGCTACCCCATTTCATCTATACTATTGATTCTTTTTTCTTTTTTAAGGCGCAAACGTTTTCATTACTGAATGATAACAGATTCTATCCAAATTTAAAATAGCGCTTACAATATTTATTTTCTTTTTCTGATAAAACATGTGGAACTTATTATATATTCATAGGAATAATGAAAACGTTTTATTTTTTTATAGTGTTTTTATTTCTTTTTTGAATCTATTCGTTTATAATAAATTCAAAGAAAACGTTTGCATAAACTTTCTAGGGGGAAATATCATGGCAGAACTTAAATTAGAAAATATTTATAAAATATATGATAATAACGTAACAGCCGTAACAGATTTTAATTTACACATTCAAGATAAAGAATTTATCGTATTCGTTGGTCCTTCTGGCTGTGGAAAATCTACAACACTACGAATGGTAGCTGGACTTGAAGATATTTCAAAAGGAGAATTTTCAATTGATGGTAAGCTAATGAACGATGTTCCTCCAAAAGATCGAGATATCGCAATGGTCTTCCAAAACTACGCTCTTTATCCACATATGAGTGTGTATGATAATATGGCATTTGGATTAAAACTTCGAAAAATACCGAAAGATGAAATCGACCGTCGAGTGAAACATGCAGCTCAAATTTTAGGGCTTGAACAATATTTAGATAGAAAACCGAAAGCTTTATCAGGTGGACAACGCCAACGTGTCGCATTAGGTAGAGCGATTGTTCGAGACGCAAAAGTCTTCTTAATGGATGAACCATTATCAAACTTAGACGCTAAACTACGTGTTGCAATGCGATCAGAAATTTCTAAATTACACCACCGCCTTGGTACAACGACAATTTATGTAACACATGATCAAACGGAGGCAATGACAATGGCTTCCCGTCTTGTTGTTATGAAAGACGGAAAAATCCAACAAATTGGAACTCCAAAAGAAGTATATGAAACACCTGAAAATATTTTCGTTGGTGGTTTTATCGGTTCACCCGCAATGAATTTCTTCCGTGGAAAATTAACTGAAACCGATTTCGTTATAGACAGTTCACTAAAGATTAAAGTATCTGAAGGAAAAATGAAGTTATTACGCGAACAAGGCTATGTAAATAAAGAAATTGTTTTAGGTATTCGTCCAGAAGATATTCATGATGAACTATTATTTTTAGAAGCTTCACAATCTACTACTTTCACAACAAAAATTGAAGTTGCAGAGTTGTTAGGGGCTGAATCCATTTTATATATGAAACTTGGAAATCAAGATTTTGCAGCACGTGTTGATGCAAGACATATCTTTTCACCTGGTGACCAAATTAACCTTGCTTTTGATATGAATAAAGCACATTTCTTTGATAGTCAAACCGAACAACGTATTCGCTAAGTATACATGCAAATACAACACCTTCTTTTTTAGGTAGAAAAGAGAACCTAGCCATGCATAGAAACGGTCAAATTCTCTTCCTGCCCCGTGCCAAATTAAAACAAAGAAAATAGTGGGTACGAAATCACTTGTATTCTGTATATTTTCTACTTATACGATAAGAAATTAGAATGGCTGAAAATACACACAAAAAAACCGTCCACATATATACTGAGGGCGGTTTTCCATTATTATACTAGGGCTTCTATTGTATGAAATGATTGTCCTCTCGTGCTAATAATACCGAAAACTGGTAAATCACTGAGCACCACTTCTTCTTGCTGTTTCATAAAAGATGACGTTAATTGTTTTATCTCTATCCAAACGTCATTAATACAAAGTACATTGGAATCGTTCTCTTGTTGGCGAGAAAAAATAGAATCTATTTTATACAGACCAGCATTTTGAAAAAGCATATCAACACGACTATATGCCTCCATAGCAAAACTGATAACACGTTGCCAATCTCCTTGTTTTCCCATATCATAGGATACAAAAAGTGCCTCTCCGCCTAGATTCGTAATTTCCTCAGCTGTTGCTTGTCCACTTTCTTGATCAATGTCCGTCACAATTACTTTTGCGCCTTGCTTAGCCAACAAAAGAGCTGTACTACGTCCAATACCGATGCCACCACCAGTTACAATGGCAACCTTTCCTGCAAGCTTCATTTTCATTACCCCTTCTATAAGTCTTACCGTCATTCAGTATACTCTTTTATTAGATTAATCCGCAAGCAGGAAAAGTTAACTCGACAACTTGTAAGCGATTACTTGTTTGTTTCTTTTTTTTTCTTACTATTATACTGATCGAAGGTTAAACCAATAAAAATAAGAATTCCCCAAAATATTAAGCTACCTCCAGTCATTGCAAATCCCCCTTTGTTATATAACGATATTATTTATATTCATTATACCATTATCTTAATTTTCAATCTATTCA